>CP144362.1:300000-551157 GCA_040954445.1 Burkholderia sp.
AACACTTAATGATGGATACAAAATTCGAGGTCTTGAAATAGGCGTTGTTGCATCAATCGATACGTGAGGACGCAATGGTATCGACGGGGGCGTTGTTGCATAAATCGAGCGAAAGCCGTTGACGTTTACGCGCAACGCGCGCCGGCCAGCCCTCTATCAACTCAGATTCCAGAGTAACTGCCTAATTTTTCCAAGAAAATGCGCCAGGACACACACAAGACAGGTGAGCCGAAGGTACGCTACGGTGTCAGGAATTAGGCGACCTATAATGAAGGCCTGATCAAACCGGGAGAACGTGAGGATATGGATAGATGAAGCCGTCCTTGCCAGGATACCCGATGCCATACCCACACGTGGTCGCCCGTGTCTATACGGCGATACGCTGATTCAGGCATTACTTGGCGTGAAGACTGTCTATCGACTGACATTGCGCGCGCCCTGCAAGGTTTCACCCAAAGTCTGCGCGATCTGGCCTGCCCGAGCTTGCCGGTGCCGAATTACACCACGCTCTGTCGCCGGGCAAAAACGCTTGATGTCGAACTGCCGATCCTTCGCGCCAACGCACCGGTCCACCTGGTTATCGACAGCACCGGCCTGAAGGTCTATGGAGAAGGTGAATGGAAGGTGCGCCAGCACGGCTACTCGAAGCGGCGCAGGTGGCGTAAAGTCCATCTCGCGCTCAACGCGAATACGGGTCAAGTGCATGCCGCGCTAATGACGAATCAGAATGTGGCTGACGGTGACGCTCTGGCCAAGTTGCTCGACCCGATTCCACGCTCGATTTATGCAACAACGCCCTGGCCGTGGACACGTCTCAACGGTGACGCGCGACCACGGCGACGGCGAGCCCTCGCTCGATATCACCGAGCAAGCGGTCGAACCAGCGGCGCAGCCAGCCGTTCGACAGCGAACGCGGGATCGACCACGCCACCGCCTTGTAGACCTCGTTGCGACGCACCTTCGAGGCCCGGCCAGGCTCGATCCAGTTCGGATTTGACACCAGCAGCCGCAAGGTCATCAAGCCAATCACGATCGGCCAGATGCAGGCCAGCCGAAGCCGCATCGCGCGCGGCGGAATCGCGAAAGTGTATTCGATGCCGGCGCGGTAATGGGCCAGCGCAATGCGCACCAAGTCGAACATCACGGGACGGGCCAGCTGCGAAGCATTCTGGCCGAGCAGGTCGCCGGGTGCGATCCCTGCGCGAGCGAGGCGATCGGCGGATAGGTAGCAGCGACCGATCCGCAGGTCCTTAGCCGCGTCGGGCAGCACGTTGGTGAGCTGCAGGGCTTTGCCGAGGCGGATCCCGAGCGCTTTCATTTCGGCGGGATCGTGCTTCACTACGCCGGGCTCGTGCAGGAAGGTCATGGTGGTCCAGAACTCGCCGACGCAGCCGGCCACCATGTAGGTGTAGCGATCGAGCGCGGCATCATCTGGCAGCGCGACCAGTTGCCCCGAGGTTTCGTCCGGGAACGTGACTAGGTCAAACTCCATGCCCTCGCTCAGCATAGTGACGATGCCCCGCACAGCTGCGCGGTCGGCATCGCTGAGCTGCGCCAGGATCCTGAGCGCTGGCCCCAGCAACTCGAGCAGCACCTTCTCATCGGAATCGATGAGTTGGCCCGCCATCTTGGCGGCGATGCTGCGCAGCGTCGCTTCGTTTGGCTGGCCATTGACTTGCGCGCGCAGCGAAAGCAGGCATTCAAGGCGCCGAGCCGGCGGCAGCAGGGAAGTATCGGCGATCGTGTCGGCTGCGCGAGCCAGCAGATAGGCTAAGCCGATTGGATCTCGCATGCCGACGGGCAGCACGGCGAGCGTCAGGTAGAACGAGCGCGATACCCCTTTTAGCAGGGGGCCGAGCAGGAACGCCTGGGAAGCTTGGGTCATACGCTATGTGTAGCGCGGATCAATAGCATGGCATGCACTTAACCTGTATTCGCGTTGAGCGCGAGATGGACTTTACGCCACGTGCGCCGCTTCGAGTAGCCGTGCTGGCGCACCTTCCATTCACCTTCTCCATAGACCTTCAGACCGGTGCTGTCGACAACCAGATAGATCGGTTCATTGTCACGAAGGATCGGCAGTTCGACATCAAGCGTTTTTGCCCGGCGACAGAGCGTGGTGTAATTCGGCACCGGCAAGCTCGGGAAGGCCAGATCGCGCAGACTTTAGGTGAAACCTTGCAGGGCGCGCACCGCCCGTCGATAGACGGTCTTCACGCCAAGTAATGTCTGAATCAGCGTATCGCCGTATAGACACGGGCGACCACGTGTGGGTATGGCATCGGGTATTCTGGCAAGGACGGCTTCATCTATCCATATTGTTACGTTCCCCCGGTTGATCAGGCCTTCATTATAGGCCGCCCAATTCCTGACACGGTAGCGTGCCTTCGGCTCACCTGTCTTGTGTATGTCCTTGCACATTTTCTTGTCAAAAATTAAGCAGTTACTCTGGAATCTGACTTGATAGGGGGCTGGCCCCGCGACCATTGCGCGTACACGTCAACGGATCTCGCTCGATTTATGCAACAACGCCCCATACCCACACGTGGTCGCCCGTGTCTATACGGGGCGATACGCTGATTCAGGCATTACTTGGCGTGAAGCCCGTCTATCGACTGACCTTGCGCGCCTTGCAAGGTTTCACCCAAAGTCTGCGCGATTTGGCCTTCCCGAGCTTGCCGGTGCCGAATTACACCACGCTCTGTCGCCGGGCAAAAACGCTTGATGTCGAACTGCCGATCCTTCGTGACAATGAACCGATCCATCTGGTTGTCGACAGCACCGGTCTGAAGGTCTATGGAGAAGGTGAATGGAAGGTGCGCCAGCACGGCTACTCGAAGCGGCGCACGTGGCGTAAAGTCCATCTCGCGCTCAACGCGAATACAGGTCAAGTGCATGCCGCGCTAATGACGAATCAGAATGTGGCTGACGGTGACGCTCTGGCCAAGTTGCTCGACCAGATTCCACGCGAAGAACAAATCGATGTCATTGGCGGTGACGGTGCCTACGACACCAAGCCATGCCATGCGGCCATTGCTGCACGCAGTGCTATTCCTTCGATTCCGCCACGCGAGGGTGCCGCTCATTGGCCAGCGGATATGCCCGGTGCGGCGTGGCGTAATGGCGCGGTTGATGCAATTGCCCGTGACGGTCGTCGAGAATGGAAGCAACACAGTGGCTACCACCAGCGATCGCTTGCCGAGAATGCGATGTATCGGTTCAAGACCCTCACCGGAAACTGTCTCTGGGCGCGTCACATCGCCTCGCAGGCGACCGAGGTCTCCGTTCGCGTCGGCGTCATCAACCGTATGGCGGACCTCGCTCGTCCGCAATCCGTGCGTATCGCCTGAAATTATGCCCGTCGATGCTATTGCGTCCTCACACTCGATTTATGCAACAACGCCCCCGTCGATGCCATTACGTCCTCGCGCTCGATTTATGCAACAACGCCATTTCAAGATCAAAAAATTACGAATCAATAATTCACCGGCAAAGCCGAGGGGAGGTTACTTCGTTTATGTACCAGTTAGCGAAGGTGTTGTACTCTAGATTTTAGAATGCCCATTATTTGCGCATTTCAGCAAATGATAGTGGACCGTTCCGGTCTTACCCTCGCGCGTCACCACCCAGCCGGCCAGCGCCTCGTGCCCGGCGGGATCGAGCGGCTCGCCTGATTCCACGTACAGATCGCCGCCCGGCCCGGCCAGCCGCGCCGCCAGCGGCAGGGCGCGCGCGAACAGTTCAGTTTCAGCGAAGGGTGGATCGAGAAACACTACATCGAACGAGCTCGGCGCTAGGCCTGCCGCGAGCCGCAGTGCTTCAGACTCGACCACTTCGACGTTGCGCGCCGACAGCTTCTCTCGAACTGCTCTCAATTCCCCGGTCGCGCACGCATTGTGCTCCACCATCACCACGCTGGCCGCGCCGCGCGACGCGGCCTCGAAACCGAGCGCGCCGGTTCCGGCGAACAGGTCGAGGCAGCGGCGACCGTCGAGATCCTGGCCGAGCCAGTTGAATAGCGTTTCGCGCACGCGATTGGGCGTGGGGCGCAGGCCGTCGAGGTTAAGCACCCGCAGCGGCGTGCGTTTCCACTCGCCGCCGATAATGCGCACCGAGTGTGGCTTGCCGCGGGCGGCGCTGGAAGACGGGTGGGCGGCAGGCGAACGGGACATACGAAATCGGCTGGAGCGGGGTGATCTGGACAGGCTGGGGGGCGGAACAAGCACACGTTACCACAGGCCCACCCCATTTCCAAAGTGGGGCAGGCCGTTATTGCATAAATCGAGGGAGAGCCGTTGATGTTTATGCGCAACGGTCGCGGGGGCCAGTCCCCTGTTATTGATCAGTCGATGCTATTGCGTCCTCACACTCGATTTATGCAACAACGCCGTTCATTGTCACGAAGGATCGGCAGTTCGACATCAAGCGTTTTTGCCCGGCGACAGAGCGTGGTGTAATTCGGCACCGGAAAGCTCGGGAAGGCCAGATCGCGCAGACTTTGGGTGAAACCTTGCATGGCGCGCAACGTCAGTCGATAGACGGTCTTCACGCAAAGTAATGCCTGAATCAGCGTATCGCCGTATAGACACGGGCGACCACGTGTGGGTATGGCATCGGGTATTCTGGCAAGGACGGCTTCATCTATCCACATTGTTACGTTCCCCCGGTTGATCAAGCCTTCATTATAGGCCGCCCAATTCCTGACACGGTAGCGTGCCTTCGGCTCACCTTTCTTGTGGATGTCCTTGCGCATTTTCTTGGCAAAAATTAGGCAGTTACTCTGGAATCTGACTTGATAGGAGGCTGGCCCCGCGACCGTTGCGCGCAAACGTCAACGGATCTCGCTCGATTTATGCAACAACGCCCTACGTAACGCTAAGCCAGCTGCCGTAACAAGCCAAGGAAGTCACACACGGCGGCACCCCTGGCTTCAAGGGGATCCTCAGACCAGCCCGGTCGGACGGCGCGTGGGCGGGATCGGCGCGTCGTCGAGTGCACCGAGGAAACCCGTAGTCCACCAGTGTACGTCGTGCCTGCAGATCTCGGCGAGCAGAGCCGTGTGGCGCCGCACGCGCTCTTCCAGCGGCATGGTCAGCGCTGCCTGGATCGCGCGCGCGGTGCCCTGGATGTCGTATGGATTGACCAGCAACGCGTCGGTCAGCTGTTCGGCGGCGCCGGCGAAGCGCGAGAGCACCAGCACGCCTGGATCCCTGCTATCCTGCGCAGCGATGAATTCTTTGGCGACCAGGTTCATGCCGTCGCGCAACGGCGTGACCAGCGCCACGCGACTCGCGCGGTACAGGCCCGGCAGCGAGCTGCGGTCGAGGCTACGGTGGATGTAGCGCACCGGCATCCAGTCGAGTTCTCCGTAGTCCCCATTGAGCGAGCCACACAGCGCGTCCATCTCCTGGCGCAGATGATCGTAGGCGTCGACGTCCTCACGGCTCGGTGCGGCGATCTGGATTAGCGTCGCGCTCTGGCGCATTTTTGGGTAGCGGTCAAGCATCTCGCGGAACGCCTGCACGCGCTGCGGCAATCCCTTCGAGTAATCGAGCCGGTCCACGCCGAGCAGCAGCTTGCGGCGCGAATACTCGTCGCGCATCTGCTCGTAGATGTTGAGGCCGTCGTCGTCGCTGGCCATCTGAGCAAAGCCGTCTACGTCCATGCCGATCGGGAAGCTGCCTACCCGGATGGTTCGGTCGAAAGCGCGCAGCCGTTCGCCGTCGATGAATTGCGCATCGGCCTCGGCCTGCGCGTAGCGTACGAAGTGGGTGACGTCTGTATGCGCCTGGAAGCCTACCAGATCGTAGGCGAACAGCGAGCGCATCAACCATTCGTGCTCGGGGATCGCGGCCATGATCTGCGGCGGTGGCACGGGGATGTGCAGGAAGAAGCCGATCCGGTTGCGGCAGCCCTGGGCGCGCAGCTCGGTAGCGAGCGGGATCAGATGGTAGTCATGTACCCAGATCACGTCGTTGGGCTTGAGCAGCGGCATCAGCTTGCACGCGAATAGGAGGTTCACGCGGCGATAGCCCTCGCTGAACTGTACGTCGAAGTTGGCCAGGTCGAGCCGGTAGTGGAACACCGGCCAGAGCACGTTGTTCGAGTAGCCAAGGTAGTAGGCGTCGTAGTCGCGCTGCGAGAGGTCGATGGTGGCGAGCTCCATGTTGCCGTACTCGCGGATTTGCATCTCCTCATTTCCGGGGTTGCTGTCGGCCTCGGCGAGCTTTCCGCTCCAGCCGAACCAGATACCGCCGCGCTGCTGCAGGCTGTCGTTGAGTGCGACGGCCAGGCCGCCGGCGACTTCGTTGTCTGGGTCTGCTGTCCGGTTCGATACAACGATGAGACGGCTCACGGATACCTCCTGGTGATGACGATGTGGGATGAGGAAGCGATCCGCCACCGCGGCGTTCGCCGCGCTGGTGGGCGGCGTGGCGGACGGGCAGCAGGTATCGGGGCAGGGCGCTGGCACTGGCCGATACAGGCCTCACGAGACGGATCGGACGAAACGGTGTGATGCGCTCCGGCTCGGGCTGCCGATACAATCGGTAGATGCCCGCTTGGCATTTTGGCAGCCTGGTGCGGGCTGGGTGCCGGACCATTGTGAGCCGTTTCCGGAAGAGGAACGGGCCCAGCGTACACTATCAATCTATTCAGGTGGATTCCACGTCCCTTGAGACGCTCACTTTTGCCTTTGACTTTCGGAGTTTGATATCTCGCCCCTTGGGGCGGGAAACTTCATTTCGATCCCGTCGTGGAATATCGCATCCTCCGGCCCGAGATAGACCGGCCTACGCCAGGTCGTGTCGCGCATTGAATGCTGCACCAGGTGATCGACGCCGAGCAGAACCGCGAAGATCGCCATGCGCACTGGGATCCCGTTGTCGGTCTGGCGGAAGATCGCCAGCCGCGGATCGCGGTTCAGGTCGATTGACAGGTCGTTCGAGCCTGGCCGGCTGTCGCGTGGCAGCGGGTGCATGATCAGCGTGTCGCTCTCGCAGACGGTATCCATCAGCGCTTGGGTAATCTGGAAATCGGGCGTGTAGCCCTCGAAGGATTCATCGGTGAAGCGCTCCTTTTGGATCCGCGTGGCATATACTACCTCGGCGCCGGCCAGCCCCTTGGCGAGATTGGCCGTCTCCTCGATCACATGACCGTTGCGCGAGATCTGCTCAATGATGTGGCGCGGCATCTCGAGCGTGGGCGGCGCTACTAGGGTGAAGCGGATGCCATGATAGAGAGCGAGCAGCTTGGTCAGCGAATGCACCGTACGGCCATACTTGAGATCGCCGACGAAAGCGATGTGCGAACCGTCGACAATTTTGCCGAGCCGCAAGAACTCGCGCTGGATCGTGTAGAGATCGAGCAGGGCCTGGCTGGGATGCTCGCCGGGACCGTCTCCGCCGTTGATCACCGGCAGGTTAATGGCGCGTGCAAACTCGGCCACCGAGCCCTGCTCGGGATGGCGGATCACGAGCGCGTCCACGTAGCCGGCCATCACGCGGCTGGTGTCGTGGATCGATTCGCCTTTCGCCATCGAGGAGAAGGTGAAGCCGGTGGTGTCGCAGACCGAGCCGCCGAGCCGGCAAAAGGCCGCGCCGAACGAGACGCGCGTGCGCGTGCTGGCCTCGAAGAACAGGTTGCCGAGCACAGCGCCTTCCAGCACCCGCGAGATTTTACGGCGGCGCGCGATCGGTTGCATCATGTCAGCCACGCGGAACAGCGCCTCGACCGAATCGCGCGAGAATTGGTCGACCGACAGCAGCTGTGGGCGGCCCTCGAATAAAATTTGGCTGCTCAGCGAGTTTGTATATACGCTATGCGTATAATTAGACTTATCCACCGCTCGCTCGACGATCTCGCCCACATACCGCTCGACGATCTCTGGCATTGAGCGAGATTCCTGCGAATCGTCGGGAAGGAGCCAGGTATCCAGTGCACGTCTGCTTACGCCGACGTGGTTGGCGAAGGCTTCGCGGGTCATGTTGAGGCGGCGCATAGCATCGCGCAGGAAGGTTTGCTGAGGTACGGTCATGGCGGGCCCTGTCTAGAAATATACGCTATGCGTATAGTAATTCGCTGTCTGCTAAAGTCAAGCGTCCGCCGCGTCCGATTCTGGGATCGTATTGGCCTGGCCGTACCTCGGCTGCCACGTCAGTCAATCTTTTTGGGTCTGATTCCCCGTGGGGTTATTGGGCGTTTTGGCGTTGTTGCATAAATCGAGCGAGATCCGTTGACGTTTACGCGCAACGGATCTCGCTCGATTTATGCAAAACAACGCCACCGGAAACTGTCTCTGGGCGCCTTACATTGACTAGCAGGCGACCGAGGTCGCCGTTCGCGTCGGAGTAATCAACCGCATGGCGGACCTCGTTCGTCCGAAATCCGTTCGTATCGCCTGAAATTATGCCCGTCGATGCCATGGCGTCCTCACGCTTGATTTATGCAACAATGTGGTTTTCGATGTAAAATCGTTCATTGGCGCTTAAGTGTTCCCCCTCATGCAAGCGTGTTTTCAGTGGCTTGACCAGAAAATTATACAGCCTGAGCGGTGGCGTAACTTTGTTGCGTTTCACTTGAGCATAGGCCCGGTGACGGGCCTCGCTGCCCTCGGCACGACGCGCTGCGTGATGCGCCTCTGATAAAATCGCTGCTTTTGGGGGCCTCCGCTCGGGCTGCCGAGCTTGCTGCGTTCCCGCTCCTCTTCACTCAAGCCAGCAGACCATGTTCAGCTTGTTCAAACGATTGATTGGATCGAAGGTCGACGGCGCGCAGTCCGACGACCAGGACGGTCCCCCGGACTGGCAGGACAGCGCCGAAGTCCCCGCGGCTGAGGCGGGGCAGCCCGCAGCGTCGGCAAGCGACACGCCAGACGTTCCAGTTGAGCAGGCTGCGCTTGCGCAAGTCGCCTCCGCCCTCCCCGCCGCCGAGGACGAAACGCAGGCGGCCACGGTCGTTGAGATCGTGCCTCCTCCCGCGCCGGAGCCGGTCGCCAAGAAATCTTGGATCGCGCGCCTGCGCTCGGACCTGTCGAAGACCAGCTCCAACCTGACTAGAGTCTTCGTCACCACCAAGATCGACGAAGACCTCTACAAGGAACTTGAGACCGCGCTGCTGATGTCAGACGCCGGCGTCGACGCCACCGAGTACCTGCTCGGCGCGCTGCGCGAGACGGTCAAGGCCGAGCGGCTGACCGATCCGCAGCAGGTCAAGGCAGCCCTGCGCGGCCTGCTGATCGAGCTGCTCGCGCCGCTGGAGAAATCGCTGATGCTGGGCCGCGCGCAGCCGCTGGTGATGTTAATCGCGGGCGTCAACGGAACCGGAAAAACAACCAGCATCGGAAAGATGGCCAAGCACCTGCAGCACTTCGACCAGTCAGTTCTGCTGGCCGCCGGAGACACCTTCCGCGCGGCCGCGCGCGAGCAGCTCGCGATCTGGGGCGAGCGCAACAACGTCATGGTAGTACAACAGGAAAACGGCGATCCGGCCGCGGTGATCTTCGACGCGGTAGGTGCCGCGCGCGCGCGCAAGATCAACGTGGTAATGGCCGATACGGCGGGCCGCCTGCCCACCCAGTTGCACCTGATGGAGGAGTTGCGCAAGGTCAAGCGCGTGATCGGCAAGGCACAGGCCGATGCGCCACACGAGGTGATGCTGGTGATCGACGCAAACACCGGCCAGAATGCACTCGCCCAGGTGAAGGCCTTCGACGACGCGCTGGGCCTCACCGGCCTGATTGTCACGAAGCTCGACGGCACCGCGAAGGGAGGCATCCTCGCCGCGATTGCGCGGCAGCGACCGGTGCCAGTCTACTTCATCGGTGTCGGCGAGCAGGTGGAGGATTTGCAGCCCTTCAATGCTGAGGAGTGCACCGACGCGCTGCTGGGCTGAGCCCGGTCGGTATCGTCAGGAGCGTTGTTGGGCGTTGTTGCATAAATCGAGTGTGAGGACGCAATACGTTCGTATCGCCTAAAATTATGTCCGTCGATTCCATTACGTCCTCATGCTCAATGTATGCAACAACGTCGTCCCGGATGACGGTGGATCGGCGTCTTGGGCTGCTCGATCCTCTCGTAGAGACGGAAGCGCTCTTCGCGGTCGGTCGCGCGGCGGGCTTCCCAGATCAGCCGCCAGACGTATTTCGACATCGAGCTCGGCTCGATGTGGTCGGTCGGGTCTTGGCGCAAAATTACGTCGCAGTCTTCGGTGAAGGAGAAGTACATATCGCCGAAGTAGGCGAAAGTGGCGATCTGCGCGTCGCCCAGACACACCGGCGAAATGCGCTCGTAGTCGAGCGGCAAGTGTGCGGCGATCTGTACCGCTACGTCGCGATAGGTCCGGCTGTAATTTACGAAGGGCAGCCACAGCGTCATCAGCAGAACCCACATCAGCGTTGTGCCGGCACCAGACAGCACCACGCTGCGCGACAGCACCTTGGGCTGGTGCGAGATGCGCCAGCGCACCAACGCGAACCAGCACAGTGTGCTGATCAGCGCGCAGGCGAAGGCGAGAATGTTGAAGTGCGATTCGTAGCCGGGCACCAGGCGTGCCAGGTTACGAGACAGCGCATGCGGAAAGCCGGTGATTGAAGCCAGCCAGACCAACCACACGAAGCTACCGAGGATGGTGAAGCTAAGCACCGCGAACCAGTCGATCGCGTTGATCACGCCGCGCTTCAAGGTGGGCAGGGCAAAGGTGGCGAGCACCGCCAGCGGCGGCAGCAGCAGCATGTAGACACGGTTAGTTTCTTGGCTCTGCAAGATCACGAGCGCGACCAGCGGGACGGCCACCGCGAACGGCACCGCGATATGCGGTCGGTACCGCCAGCCCCTCCAGCTCACCCAGGCCCAAATCGCCAGCGGCCAGGCCGGCCAGGTAAACAACGGTAGATTCTTTGCGGCGTAGCGTAGCACCGTAGTGGGCGGGCCCGAGAAGCGTATCAGGCTGCAGTGCAGCCACTGGTTGAAGAACCAGTGGGCGTCGGCGGGATAGAGTGTGAGTGCAGCGAGCGGCCAGAGCGCTAACAGCAAGACGGCGACCGGCACACCGACCAGCAGCAGTTGGCGATGCCGGACCTCGGGCGTGGCCAGCATCAGCACGGCGGTACTGACGATAAGTGCTGCGGCCAGTACCGGATTGCCGGACAAGAGCAACAGGCCGACCGCGATGCCCCACCAGGCGGCACCGTGCAGCGGCTTGTCGATCAGCCGTACCAGACCGTAGACCAGCATCGCGATCCAGGCGAACTGGGCCAGCTGCGGAGTAGTTTCATGGCTGCGCTCGGCCAGCCCGAAGCAGGCCAGCAGCACCAGCAGCGCACCATCGGCTAGCGTGCGACCATAGTCGCGCGGCTCGGGTTCTCCCCCGAAGACGTACTTGAACGGCTGCACCTCTGGGCGGCGACCGAGCAAGTAAGCAGTGTACCAGACGAAGGCGCAGGCCACGCAGAATAGGATGCCGGTGGCGATTCGCGAGGCGTTGCTGGCCGAGAACCACGGGCCGAAAGTCTCGACACCGAGCGCACCAAGCCAGTAGCCGAGCGGGCCGTCGGAGGTGATGAACTTGCCGACCAGGTTGGGCAGCAGCCAGTCGTGCAGCGAGCCACCTGCCATCGTCCACATCACCCCGAAGCCGGCAGCGTCCTCGTTCTTCCATGGGTCGCGGGCAAATAGGCCAAAGCCCGCATAGACCAGGCAGAGCGTGAGCAGCAGCCAGCGCGGCAGGGCGCGCGTGGCAGCGGCGGTGAGACGAACAACAGGCTTCATGCAGTGATTAGCTGTTATGAGTAGGTGCGGGTGGCGGCACCGGGCGATGAAGTGTTACAAGTGTTCAAGATTATAGACGTTGCGAAGGCGGTTACCGCAAGCTCGGTGCGCCGCAACACGTGCAGACAATAAGGGGAGCCTGGGCTGTTTTTTTCGCTTCGGACCATGCAGGCTGGCGTTGCCGCTGGCCTGTGTCTCGGGAAGTTGGGCGGTTTCAAGGTAGGCCGCTACGTGGCTACTATCGATCCGAAATACGTAAACTTTACTCAAAATGCATGGCGTTGTTGCATAAATCGAGCGAAATCTATTGACGTTTACGCGCAACGGTCGCTGGGCCAGCCCCCCTATCAACTTAGATTCCAGAGTAACTGCCTAATTTTTCCCAGAAAATGCGCAAGGACATACACAAGAAAGGTGAGCCGAAGGCACACTACCGTGTCAGGAAGTGGGCGGCCTATAATACAGGCCTGATCAACCGTGGAAACGTGACGATATGGATAGATGAAGCCGTCCTTGCCAGAATACCCGACGCCATACCCACGCGTGGTCGCACGCGTCTATACGGCGATACGTTGATTCAGGCATTACTTGGCGTGAAGACCATCTATCGACTGATTTGGCGCGCGCCCTGCAAGGTTTCACCCAAAGCCTGCGCGCTCTAGCCTTCCCGAGCATTATGTCTCGTTTTTCTATGCCCCTCACATGAGGGAGGCTTTTCAAATTTCAAGATAACGAATTGCAGATAAATATGCAACAACGTCCCTACGACACCAAGCCATGCCATGCGGCCATTGCTGCACGCAGTGCTATTCCTTCAATTCCGCCACGCGAGGGTGCCGCTCATTGGCCAGCGGATATTCCCGGTGCGGCGTGTCGTAATGGCGCGGTTGATGCAATTCCCCGTGACGGTCGTCGAGAATGGAAGCAAGACAGTGGCTACCACCGGAGATCGCTTGCCGAGAATGCAATGTATCGGTTCAAGACCCTCACCGGCAACTGTCTCTGGGCGCGTCACATCGCCGCGCAGGCGACCGAGGTTGCCGTTCGCGGCGGCGTCATCAACCGCATGGCGGATCTCGCTCGTCCGCAATCCGTTCGTATCGCCTGAAATTATGCCCGTCGATGCCATTGCGTCCTCATGCTCGATTTATGCAACAATGCCCCGCTGCGCAGTAGAATACTATGGTCTTCGTCGAGCGCCTGCCCGAACAGCTCAGCTGCGCCTACACGGGCGGCGAAACGGAATTCCGGACCGCGTGCTGAATTATAAGGGTCCGGGCAGCGGGCTAGAAGCTTACTGCCTGTACGCATGCACATCTGCTTGCCGAGCCTCGCCCGTGGACGCGGATGGGTTGAAGGGGTGGGGGCGGTATGCGTCACAGGCCGCCGTGTCGCGCAAGGGAAACGTAATGGATGCCGGTGCCGCCGGCAGTTAGAGCCGCGCTACAGCGGCAAGGTTGAGGGGAGTGGCATTATGGGCGGATTGAGTATTTGGCACTGGCTGGTCGTTTTGGTGATCGTCGTGATGGTGTTCGGCACCAAGAAGCTGCGCAATCTCGGCAGCGATCTCGGTAGCGCGGTCAAGGGTTTCAAGGACGGTATGAAGCAAGAGGACGAAACGCCGACCAAGGCGCAGCAGCAACTGCCGCGCACGGTCGCTGTGAATGCCGACGCGAAGGAAACGAGGCGTTCTTCCGATTCGAAGAAGGCGTAATCGCTTCGCGCTGATAGGAAGACGCTGCGATGCTCGATTTCGGTCTTTCCAAGATGGCGCTGATCGGCGTCGTCGCGCTGGTGGTGCTCGGTCCAGAGCGCCTGCCGCGCGTGGCCCGTACTGCCGGCGCACTGTTTGGGCGCGCCCAGCACTATATCAACGATGTGAAGGCGGAGGTGTCTCGCGAGATCGAACTCGATGCGCTACGCACCATGAAGACCGACTTTGAACGCGCGGCGCTCAATGTCGAGACTACCATCTACGGCAATCTGTGCCAGCACGAAACCGAGCTCAACGAGGCCTGGAGTTCGGTCATCTCGGGTGAGTCGGGTGCCTCGCCGGGGCCCGTATCGGTCGGGGCTGGTTCGTCCTACAATCCCTACGACAGCTCCGCCCACGCCTGGCAGGACAGCCCGATCAGCGCCACCTTCACGCCCAAGCGCCGCAACTGGCGCATCAGGCAGGGCACCACGCCCACCTGGTACAAACGCGCCACCACGCTCCGCACGCACGTGCAGTCGAGGGCCGCGCGCGTGGCGCGCCACCAGCCGGCCAGCCTGCGCCGGCCCACGCGTTTCTTCTGACCGCGCACGATGATTGCCGCGCGCATCACCTCTATCGAGGGCCGATGTGAGCGCCCCCCAGCGGGGATTGTTGCATATTGATCCGCAATGGCATCGATGGGCATAGTTTCAGGCGATACGAACGGATTGCGGACGAGCGAGGTCCGCAATCCGTTCGTATCGCCTGAAACTATGCCCATCGATGCCATTGCGTCCGACCGCTCGATTTATGCAACAAAGCCCCCCTAAATCGATTTTTCGATGGTTGGGTTGTTCACTGCTTTCACGCTTTCCGGGAGTGGGAATGTCCAATCTGAGCAACGCGCAGCAGTTGAAGTCGGCATCCAGCCAGCTTCCAGTCACGGCTTACTTCGATGAGACGCTGTTCCAGCGCGAAGTCGAAACTCTATTCAAGAAAGGACCTCGCTATGTTGGACACGAATTAATGGTGCCAGAGGCAGGGGACTATTTTGTCTTGCCTTCTGAGAAGGAAGGCCGCGTGCTCGTGCGTAACCAGGAGTCGCGCATCGAGCTGCTATCCAACGTCTGCCGCCATCGGCAGGCGATCATGCTGAACGGTCGCGGCCACGCGAACAACATCGTGTGTCCGCTACACCGCTGGACCTACGATCTAGACGGTCAACTATTCGGGGCACCGCATTTCCCCGAAAAGCCCTGCCTGAACCTAGGCAAGTTCCCGCTGCAAAACTGGCAAGGGCTGCTGTTCGAGGCTGAGGGCCGCAACGTCGTGCAGGATCTCTCAAACCTCGGCACGCGCCATCACTTCGACTTCTCAGACTACCAGTTCGATCATGTCGAGGTGCACAAGTGCGACTACAACTGGAAGACCTTCATCGAAGTCTACCTCGAGGATTACCACGTCGTCCCGTTCCATCCGGGACTCGGTAGCTTCGTGTCCTGCGATGATCTAAAATGGGAGTTCAGTAAGTGGTATAGCGTGCAGACGGTCGGCGTGCACAACGCGCTCGCCAAGCCGGGTAACCCGATCTACCAGAAATGGCACGAGCAGGTGCTACGCTTCCACAATGGCGTGCCGCCTGAGTTCGGCGCAATCTGGATGGTCTATTACCCGGGCTTGATGATCGAGTGGTATCCGAACGTGCTGGTGGTGTCCTGGTTGATCCCGCGCGGGCCACAGGAAACCACCAATATCGTCGAGTTCTACTACCCCGAGGAGATCGCTCTGTTCGAGCGCGAGTTCGTCGAGGCCGAGCGGGCCGCCTACATGGAAACGGCCGTTGAGGATGACGAGATCGCGATGCGCATGGATGCCGGTCGCCGCGCGCTGATGGAGCGCGGTGAATCGCAGGTCGGACCTTATCAGAGCCCGATGGAAGACGGTATGCAGCACTTCCACGCATTCCTGCGGCGTAAGCTTAGAAGCTTCTGAAGCAGCCTGAAGCGCTCCGGCGCGCCAAACAAAAAGACGAGCCGTAGACCGTCTTTTTGTTTTTAGACGGCGTTGTTGCCATTGCGTCCTCACGCATCGATTGATGCAACAACGCCGTTTGCTGACAATTTTTAACGGGGTTTGAGCACGGCGACCAAGTTTCTTGGTAGGCTTCGTTTTAGCGGCCTCCTATTCCTCCTATTCAGGAGGTTGATTCTGGAAACTCAATTTTCTCGGATTCCCCCGGGAACCACTGCCTTCAACCTTTAACTATCTTTGGGACACCGCCTCGCGCAAGAGATGAAGTTCCTCGCCCTAAGGGGCGAGGTATCAAACCCCGAAAGTTAAATACACAAGTGAGCGTCCCAAGGGACGGGGAATCCACCCGAAGAGATTGAACCGACGGTGCCCCATCTTGCCATTTCAAGAGGATTCACGCGATGAGCAAAACCCACTTCGGTTTCGAGACTGTCGACGAGAAGGACAAGGCGAAAAAAGTAGCGGGGGTGTTCCACGCGATCGCCAGAAACTACGACATGATGAACGACATGATGTCGGTCGGCATGCACCGGGTCTGGAAGGCGTTCACGATAGCCCGGGTGAACGTACGCCCTGGCTACAAGGTACTCGACATCGCGGCCGGCACCGGCGATTTGACCAAGGCCTTCGCCAAGGCCGCCGGCCCGACCGGAGAAGTCTGGCATACCGACATCAACGAATCGATGCTCCGGGTTGGGCGCGACCGCCTGTTCGACAAGGGAGTGGTGACGCCCTCACTGCTCTGCGACGCCGAGAAGATCCCATTCCAAGACAACTACTTCGACGTGGTGACGGTCTCCTTCGGGCTGCGCAACATGACCTGCAAGGACACCGCGCTGGCCGAGATGCGCCGGGTCGCCAAGCCAGGTGGCTGGGTGATGGTGCTCGAATTTTCGAAAGTGTGGTACCCGCTGAAGAAAGTCTACGACTTGTATACTTTCAACGTATTACCGTGGCTCGGGGATAAATTCGCAAAAGAGGCCGATAGTTACCGGTATTTAGCTGAATCTATCCGCATGCACC
The DNA here is from genome assembly GCA_040954445.1 of Burkholderia sp. Lineage (GTDB taxonomy): Bacteria > Pseudomonadota > Gammaproteobacteria > Burkholderiales > Burkholderiaceae > Burkholderia > Burkholderia gladioli_A. The sequence continues at coordinate 316,516 of CP144362.1, forward strand.
CGGATCAAGACACTCTGAAAACGATGATGGAATGCGCTGGCTTCAATGCCGTCAGGTATTATAATTTGTCAGGTGGCATAGTAGCGTTACACCTTGGAACCAAGTATTAAAAGATTTTTTGCCATCTTTTCAGGTGGATTTCCCGTCCTTTTGGACGCTCGCTTTTGCATTTGATACCTCGACCCTTGGGGTGAGGAATTTCGTTTTGGAGATGGTGATGTCTGACTTCCGTTCGTTCAACAACCGCAGCAAGCAGCCGAGGCCGTGGGCGCACCGGATCGGCACGCTGTTCATGGTCGGCCTGCTGACGGTCGGCATCTTCGCGTCGCCAGACGCGGAGGCTAGGCGGATGGGCGGCGGGCGCAGCTTCGGTCGCCAGTCGCAGATGGTCCAGCAGCGCCAGGCCATGCCGCCTGCTGCGCCGGCGGCATGGCCGGTCCAACAACGCGGCGCGAAGCAGCCTAACCGCTCGCGCTGGCTCGGGCCGATTGCTGGCCTAGCAACTGGCCTCGGTATCGCGGCCCTGCTGTCGCACTTCGGCCTGGGCGGTGCTTTCTCCAGCATAATGGCCGCCAACCTGATCATGGTTGCGCTGCTCGCCTTCATTGGCATCTGGATTGTGCACAAGCTGATGAACCGCACTCGAAAACCTGATCCCGCCTACGCGGGCGCCGGTTCGTCAATGAACCGCGGTGGTGGCTATGACACCGGCTCGAACGGCGGTTACGCGCGCCAGAACCACGGCTACGCCCCGGTACCGTTGCAACCGGCTTCGTCGAGCTATGCCAATGAGGCGGTCGGCGTGTTCAGTGGCGGCACGGCGAGAGCGGGCCTGGCGGCTGCTGGCATGACGCCTTCGGTGCCGGTCGGTTTCGACAGCGAGGCCTTCGTGCGTAATGCCAAGGTCAACTTCATCCGCCTCCAGGCGGCCTGGGACGCAGGCAACATGACCGACATCCGCGAGTTCACCACGCCGGAGATGTTTGCCGAGGTGAAGGTCGACCTGGCCTCGCGCGGCGCGGACAAAAACCAGACCGACGTGGTCCAGCTAGAGGCAGAGCTGTTCAGCGTCGAGGAGCACAGCAGCCAATACGGGGCAAGCGTGCGTTTCCACGGCCTGATCCGCGAGGCACCGGGCGCCTCGGTTGAGCCCTTCGAGGAGGTCTGGAATTTCACTAAGTCTGGCAACGAAGGCTGGATGCTGGCCGGCATCCAGCAGATCAACCTACACTGAGCAAGGCCGGCGCGCCGGCCCTGGAGGCATCACCGATATCACGCCGGAACAGGGCCGGACCGATCCGACGTTACAATAGAAACCCGCGCAGGCATCCTGCGTGTGCGGTTTTTTACTCAGTCCGATGACCTTTGCCGCCAAGTCTTTCGCCGCTGCTGTCAACCATCTGCTTGCCCGCGAATCCTGGGCGTCTAAACGCCTGCTTCCCTACGCTGGGAAAACCGCCAGGCTCGAATTCCCCCCGCTGACCCTGTCGCTGCTGGTGCAGCCCGATGGCTATTTTGCCTCCGTCGAGGCCCACGAGGCACCGCAGCCCCACGTCTCGATCACTCTCCTGGGCGGTGCGCGGCGGTCGCCGTTCGACGCCATCACGGCCTTCGTACAGGGGGGCAGGCCGCCGTCATGAAGCACGTCAAGCTGGAGGGCGATGCTGAATTCGCCACCCAGCTTGCCAAGCTCGCCGAACACCTGCGCTGGGAACCCGAGGAGGATCTGGCCAGCGTGCTCGGTGACGCTCCCGCCCATCGGATTTTCGCCCTGGTGCGTTCGGCATGGAACGAGGCGCGTTGTACTGGCCGTAATCTGGTCGACTCGCTGAGTGAATATTTTCTCGATGAAAACCCGCAGGTCGTGCGTCGCGCCGCGCTCGGCGAGTTCGACGCCGAACTCGTCCGCGCACGCGATGCCCTGGCCCGCATTGAGAAGCGAATCGAGCGCCTAGAACAACGATCCGGCCTACCGGCGCGGGCCGCCACCCATGCTGGTGGGCACTGAGGGCAATCATGCATGCGCATTTTCCGTTTCATCAAAATCGTCTATACCTTGATCCGCTTCGGCCTCGACGAGGTCATGCTGTCGTGCATCGACGATCGCCGCATCAAGCTGCTGCTGCGCATCACCACCATCGGTCGCCGTTTTGCCGATTCGCCGGCGGTGCGGCTACGCCGCGCACTCGAAAGTCTTGGGCCGATCTTCGTGAAGTTCGGCCAGATGCTGTCGACCCGCCGCGACGTGCTGCTGCCTGATTTCGCGAGCGAGCTGACCAAGCTGCAGGATCAGGTTCCGCCCTTCGATTCAGCACTGGCCATGTCGCTGGTCGAAAAATCGCTGGGCGCTTCGATTAGCGCGCTGTTCGATGAGTTTGAACCGGTTCCGGTGGCCAGCGCCTCGATCGCCCAGGTACATTTCGCCAAGCTCAAGGAAGGCGTGCACGCTGGCAAGGAAGTGGCCGTCAAGGTGCTGCGCCCGAACATGCTGCCGGTGATCAACTCGGACATGGCGCTGTTACGCGACATCGCCACCTGGGCCGAGCGGCTCTGGCCTGACAGCCGGCGCCTCAAGTTGCGCGAGGTGGTGGCCGAGTTCGACAAGTACCTGCACGACGAGCTCGACCTGGTGCGCGAGGCTGCCAATGGCAGCCAGCTATGCCGTAATTTCGCCGGACTCGATTTGCTTCTGGTGCCGGAGATGTTTTGGGACTATAGTTCCTCCTCCGTGCTGGTGATGGAGCGCATGAAGGGCGTGCCGATCAGCCAGGTCGACACGCTGCGTGCGGCTGGCGTCGATCTCCCAAAGCTAGCGCGCGAGGGCGTCGAGATCTTCTTTACCCAGGTCTTCCGCGACGGCTTCTTCCACGCCGACATGCACCCCGGCAATGTGTTCGTGAGCCTCGATCCGAACCATTTCGGTCGCTATATCGCGCTCGACTTCGGCATCGTCGGCGCGCTCTCCGACTTTGACAAGAACTACCTGGCGCAGAACTTCCTGGCTTTTTTCAAGCGCGACTACCATCGTGTCGCCACCCTGCACCTCGAGTCGGGCTGGGTGCCACCGCATACTCGAGCCGAGGAACTTGAGAGTGCGATCCGCGCCGTTTGTGAGCCGTATTTCGACCGCGCACTGAAGGAGATCTCGCTGGGCCAGGTCTTGATGCGCCTGTTCTCCACTTCGCGCCGCTTCAACGTCGAGATCCAGCCGCAGCTGGTGCTGCTGCAGAAGACCATGCTTAACGTCGAGGGGCTGGGCCGTTCGCTGGACCCGGAGCTCGATCTCTGGAAGACCGCCAAGCCCTATCTCGAGCGCTGGATGACCGAACAAATCGGCCTGCGCGGCTGGTACGAGTGCTTCAAAGTTGAGGTGCCGCAATGGAGCAAGACGCTGCCGCAGTTGCCGCGCCTGATCCACCAGGCGTTTGCGGAGCGGCACGATTCTCCGCGCGGGCTCAGCGACGAACTGATGCAGCAGATTCTGACCGAGCAGAAGCACACCAACCGGCTGTTGCAGGCCCTGCTGGTGTTTGGGCTGGCGGTCAGCGTCGGCGTGGCGCGTGTACTTCTGGTATTGGCGGTCTGCCCCTGAGCGCGGCGAATCGGCAGAGCCTGACCCGTGATGGGCGATCAATATTCGCGGCGATGCTGTCGGCGGCGGTATCGGGAGAGAGATGAGTGATACCAGCAAGCAGGCCGGCGCTGCAACGCCGACCTCTGCACAAATATCGACCACCCCGCCGTTTCAGGGTCGGCAGCCGATTTCGTGAGCCGGGTAGCGCCGTGTTCTGCGACGAACGTTTCGAACACGGTTTCGTGCCTTGAGACCTGGTGTGCGTGTCCGATGCGTTAGCCGCCTTCGAGGTCGCGTCCGGTGTTAATCATTGGCTTCGGCAGCGCGCACGAAGTGCTCTAGCTGGTAATGCAGACTGATGTGGTGGCGCTATTGCCCGAGGGCGGCTCGTTTAGCTGGCCGCCTCTTCATCGGTGCCACGGCCCAAGGGCCACAAGAAGACACTGTTCTCGGGAGCGACCGCAATGCGCTCGATACTTTGCTCTGGCCGTATGTTACCCTCGAAGAAGTGCGACCGGTCACGAATTCGCTGCCGGTGTTCGAAGGGCGCGCGCAATGGTTGAGTTGGTGTCGACGCTCGGGAAGCTGAGCGGGCTTTATGCAACAACGCCTCAAAAACCTGACATCGAATAGCGGCACGGAGTTTGCCTCGCACGAGCAAATTACCCAGATCACTGTCGATCCGTAGTCTATTTCGCCAACCCATACCACTCGTAGAAACGAGGCCTGAACGAGCACAGCAATGATGGGCTCATCTGCAGGTTTTATCCTCAAGGCGTTGTTGCATAAATCGAGTGTGAGGATGCAATAGCATCGACGGGCATAATTTCAGGCGATACGAACGGATTGCGGACGAGCGAGGTCCGCCATACGGTTGATGACGCCGACTCGCAGGCGACCGAGGTCGCCTGCGAGTCGATGTGACGCGCCCAGAGACAGTTGCCGGTGAGGGTCTTGAACCGATACATCGCATTCTCGGCAAGCGATCGCCGGTGGTAGCCACTGTCTTGCTTCCATTCTCGATGACCGTCACAGGCAATTGCATCAACCGCGACATTACGCCACGCCGCACCGGGCATATCCGCTGGCCAATGAACGGCACCCTCGCGTGGCGGAATCGAAGGAATAGCACTGCGTGCAGCCATGGCCGGATGGGATGGCTTGGTGTCGTAGGCACCATCACCGCCGATGACATCGATTTGTTCTTCGCGTGGAATCTGGTCGAGCAACTTGGCCAGAGCGTCACCGTCAGCCACATTCTGATTCGTCATTAGCGCGGCATGCACTTGACCCGTATTCGCGTTGAGCGCGAGACGGACTTTACGCCACGTGCGCCGCTTCGAGTAGCCGTGCTGGCGCACCCTTCCATTCACCTTCTCCATAGACCTTCAGACCAGTGCTGTCGACATCCAGATGGATCGGTTCATTGTCACGAAGGATCGGCAGTTCGACATCAAGCGTTTTTGCCCGGCGACAGAGCGTGGTGTAATTCGGCGCCGGCAAGCTCGGGAAGGCCAGATCGCGCAGACTTTGGGTGAAACCTTGCAGGGCGCGCAACGTCAGTCGATAGACGGTCTTCACGCCAAGTAATGTCTGAATCAGCGTATCGCCGTATAGACACGGGCGACCACGTGTGGGTATGGCATCGGGCATTCTGGCAAGGACGGCTTCATCTATCCATATTGTTACGTTCCCCCGGTGGATCAGGCCTTTCATTATAGGCCGCCCAATTCCTGACACGGTAGCGTGCCTTCGGCTCACCTTTTTTGTGTATGTCCTTGCGCATTTTCTTGGCAAAAATTAGGCAGTTACTCTGAAATCTGACTTGATAGGAGGCTGGCCCCGCGACCGTTGCGCGTAAACGTCAACGGATCTCGCTCGATTTATGCAACAACGTCCCTCAGGGGACCGACTTCAACGTCGTCAGCGACCACCAGTTCGAGGTACTCGAACATACTCTCACTATCCGAGGACAGAAATCCCTCGGCTTTCGCTCTCTGAATGAGGTCTTTTTAGACTACTCGAGAGCGTTGTAAACCCACCTAGGTTTGTTGCGTTTTACTTAGGAATAAATCCCCATGACTTGTACAAAGCCACTCGCCAGATTCATCAGGGCACACTCGCTGCTCGTGCCAAACGAGGTACTGAACGCCGACCGGTGCCGTCTCGCTTAATCTCGAGCACGATTCCATCGTCAACTAGGTTGGAATCAGGGTTCATAAACAGGTTCACGTTGCATGACAGAGGCGACAACTACTTTGACGCGCGCCTGGCTATCGTCGGCATGAGAGTACTTGTACACATTCGGAGCGAGGCGGCGGCGCGGGCACCGCCTCGCCGCTCTGCCGTTTGCTGTAAGTTACACCTCCGCCGGGCAATGCAGCGTAGGCAGTCGCTAGATGATAGGGCGTGGTGGAGGGGAGGTCGGCGCGCGAAATCTCGCCGTCCGCGCGCTTACACTCGTACCAGCCGCGTGGATGCAAGAAGCGGGCGGCAAAGCGCTCAATCTGCCGCGCGAGATCGGGCGAGCCGGGCTGCACGCCGCGCGTGGCCAGCGCGCGCAGGTACTCGGTCTGCACCCAGATCCGCTGGGTCGCATCGAGACAGGCGCCGCTCACATCTGTGGCCGCGCATACGCCACCCGTGGCCGCATCGACGCCGTGCCGTTCGGCGAACAGATAGGCGCGCTCGAGCGCGTCGGGCAGGCCCGTCGCGGCGAGCCGCTCGCCGGCCACGCTGACCAGGTGGTACCACTCGAACTGATGGCCAGGCTCGAGGCGGTTGCCGATCGTGCCGAGCGGCAGCTCCGCGACGCAGCCCGTAGCGCTGTCGACGAAGCGCCGTTCGACCGCGCCTGCGGTGCGCAGCAGCGCGTCGTCGAAGACGTGGTCGCCGAATGCGTCGCCGGCGGCGAGCCAGGCTTCGGTCAGGTGCATCAGCGGATTCTGCAGCGGGCCGCAGTCGAGCGGTGAGAAATCCTCGGCGCGCACGGCATCGAGGCAGGCCTCGCCCATGCTCGGCGCAAAGCGGTCCTCGATCAGCGCAGCGGTATGCTCGGCGAGCCGCCGCGTGTCGAGGTTACCGGAGGCGGCGAAGTAGGCGGCGCAGGCGAACACGATAAAGGCGTGGGTGTAGAGATCCTTGTTGCGATTGAGCGGCGAGCCTTGCGCGTCGACGCTATAAAACCAGCCGTCGTAACGCGGATCGCGAAAATGACGGCACAATCCGTCGAACAGCATGTCTGCGTGAGCCAGCTCGCCCGCCTCGGCGAATACGAACAACTGCCGCGCGCAAGCTATCGCGCGAAAGCGCGAGACCTGCAGCGGCGCATGCGTGTCGGGCGCGACGGCTTCGCACGGCAGCCCGATGCCGGTGTCGAAACCGGGGCCGCGCCACAGCGGCAGCACGATTTCTGCGAAATGCCGGCGTAGTTCAGCGGCCTGGATCGTGGCGGAGCGAGTAGCGGACATCATAGAACTGAACTCTTAGGTCGCTCAAGGTACGTCGAGGACAAGGGGGCGGCGGAGCACCCTATCCAATCATGCGGCCAGCGACCCTATTGGGTCGACACAATAACAGGACGGAGAGAAGGCATGTTCAATAATATCGAACTCGTCTCGCGGCTAGTGCTGGCCGCCGCACTCGGCAGCGTCATCGGTTTCGAGCGCGAACGCCTGTCCTGGGCGGCAGGCCTACGCACCCACATGCTGGTTTGCGTCGGCTCCGCGCTGATCATGATCGTCTCGGCATTCGGCTTTGCCGACGTGCTCGGCAAGCCGGATATCGTGCTCGACCCGTCGCGGATTGCCGCGCAGGTCGTATCGGGCATCGGCTTCCTCGGTGCCGGCTCAATCCTGATGCGCGGCGAGATCGTGCGCGGCCTGACAACGGCGGCCAGCCTCTGGTCGGTCGCCGCAGTGGGACTGGCGGTGGGCGGCGGGCTCTACGTGGCGGCGATTGCGGCCACCGTGATCGTACTGGTGATCCTGGCTGGTATCAAGCCGCTCGAGAAGCGCTACATTACCGTGCGACAACGACGGCACATGTCGTTGCTGGTCGATCGCGGCGCGCTAACCTTCATCTCGCTGCACACTGCACTCGGCAGTGACAGCACGCGCGTCAAGCAGTTCATCGTGCAGCAGAGCGAGGAAAACCCCGAATGCGATGACGTAACGATCTCGCTGGCGCGCGTGTCGCCGATCGAATACCAGCGCATTTCTGCGCAGCTACGGCACCTACCAGGTGTGCAGGTGTTCAAGGAGCAAGAAGGCGTAACGGGCGCCGAGTGAGAGGCGGCGTAGCGCTCGCGAGCCGGCCAGACACATGGAGCGGGGCTGGTGGTGCGCGTCAAGGAAGACCGCTACACGGCGTTGTTGCATAAATCGAGCGAGATCCGTTGACGTTTACGCGCAACAGTCGCGGGGCCAGCCCCCTATCAAGTCAGATTCCAGGGTAATCTGCCTAATTTTTGCCAAGAAAATGCGCAAGGACATACACAAAAAAGGTGAGCCGAAGGCACGCTACTGTGTCATGAATTGGGCGGCCTATAATGAAATGAAGGCTTGATCAACCGGGGAAACATAACAATATGGGGATAGATGCAGCCGTCCTTGCCAGAATACCCGATGCCATGCCCACACGTGGTCGCCCGTGTCTATACGGCGATACACTGATTCAGGCATTACTTGGCGTGAAGACCGTCTATCGACTGACGTTGCGCGCCCTGCAAGGTGTCACCCAAAGTCTACGCGATTCAGCCTTCCCGAGCTTGCCGGCGCCGAATTACACCACGCTCTGTCGCCGGGCAAAAACGCTTGATGTCGAACTGCCGATCTTTCGCGACAATGAACCGATCCATCTGGTTGTCGACAGCACCGATCTGAAGGTCTATGGCGAAGGTGAATGGAAGGTGCGCCAGCACGGCTACTCGAAGCGGCGCACCTGGCGTAAAGTCCATCTCGCGCTCAACGCAAATACGGGTAGTGCATGCCGCGCTAATGACGAATCAGAATGTGGCTGACGGTGACACTCTGGCCCAGTTGCTCGACCAGATTCCACGCGAAGAACAAAGCGATGTCATTGTCGGTGACGGTGCCTACGACACCAAGCCATGCCATGCGGCCATTGCTGCACGCAGTGCTATTCCTTCGATTCCGCAACGCGAGGGTGGTGCCGCTCATTGGCCAGCGGATATGCCCGGTGCGGCGTGGCGTAATAGCTCGGTTGATGCAATTGCCCGTGACGGTAGTTGAAAATGGAAGCAACACAGTGGCTACCACCGGCGATCGTTTGCCGAGAATGCGATGTATCTCTGTTCAAGACCCTCACCGGCAACTGTCCCTGGGCGCGTCACATCCACTCGCAGGCGACCGAGGTCTCCGTTCGCGTCGGCGTCATCAACCGTATGGCGGACCTCGCTCGTCCGCAATCCGTTCGTATCGCCTGAATTATGCCCGTCGATGCTATTGCGTCTTCACACTCGATTTATGCAACAACGCCCCTCATGTCTTATTTTTCGATGTCCCTCACATGAGAGAGGATTTTCAAATTTCAAGATCACGAATTGCGGATCAATAACAAATTACCGAGAAAGGCATCCCCTAACAGGGAATTTGAACTAGCCTCTAAACAACCGTATCCACTACATTTAGTGTCCGGTTGATTTTGCTAAAATCACGCGGTTAATCCGGAGAACCTCATGAAACCGCTCATTTTCGCAGCCGCGCTTGCGACGGTCGTCGCCCTCGCCGGGCCCGTATTTTCCGACGGCCAGCAGCCGAGGGACGAAGCACGGGCCCAGGCCGCGCAGAACGAAGTCACCGGCCTGCCCGATCTTACCAAAATTAACCGCCCGGGTGCTGCAGTCAGTTCGAAGGTCGGATTTGACGACATCACGCGCACGCCGAGCTTCCACGAGAAGAGTGTGAGCGGCACGGAGGTCACCGAATACCACGATCGTGGCAAGCCCGTCGAGATAGACGTGCGTTCCAACTTCGGCACGCGTTACCAAATGAGCTCGACGCCCGACATCTCGCCGCGTCCGCACCAGGGTAACGTGCCGGTCACGCGCGTACCTTCGATCAACCTGCACTACTGACGACTCATCCCGCCGCCGGCATCGCCGGCCTGGCGTAGAGCTGCTTCGCCAGGCCCTCCCGCAGCCGCCACCCCGCTCGCCGGCCTCTGCCAACCCGTTTCGACGTATCCCCGCATGGCACATGGCAGTCTTTACCGAAGTCTCTGATTCTGATCTCGCGCACTGGATGCGTCACTACGATCTCGGCGAAGTCGTCGCGTTTCGCGGTATCCCCTCCGGCATCGAGAACAGCAACTTCTTCTTGAGCACCACGCACGGCGAATACGTCCTGACCATCTTCGAGAAGCTGACCGCCGCGCAGCTTCCGTTCTACCTGGAGCTGATGCGCCATCTTGCCAGGCACGGCGTGCCGGTGCCGGACCCCGTGGTGCGCGCCGACGGCACGCTGTTTGGCGAATTCTACAGCAAGCCGGCTTCGATCGTCACAAAGCTGGAAGGTTCGGCCCAGTTCGCGCCTGGGGTCGAACACTGCGTCGAGGTCGGCCAGATGCTGGCGCGCATGCACCTAGCGGGCCGCGACTACCCGAACCGCCAGCCGAACCTGCGCAGCCTGCCCTGGTGGCAGGAGAACGTGCCCGCTATCATCCCCTTCATCGACGAAGAGCAGCGCACGCTGCTCAAGTGTGAACTCGCGCACCAGGCCGCCTTCTTCGCCTCAGACGACTACGCAGCACTGCCCGAGGGCCCCTGTCACTGCGACCTGTTCCGCGACAACGTGCTATTTGCACACGCGGTCCCCAATACCGGCCACATGGTTCGCCTGGGCGGCTTCTGCGACTTTTACTTCGCTGGCTGCGACAAGTGGCTGTTCGACGTCGCCGTCACCATCAATGACTGGTGCATCGAGCTGGCCACCGGCATGCTCGACACACGGCGCGCAGACGCGCTGCTGCGCGCCTACCAGACTGTGCGCCCATTCACCGACGACGAACGCCACCGTTGGCCCGACATGCTGCGCGCCGGCGCGTACCGGTTCTGGGTCTCGCGCCTGTATGATTTCCACCTGCCCCGCGCCGCCAAGATGCTGAAGCAGCACGATCCAAGCCATTTCGAGCGGATCCTGCGCGAACGTATCACCCATGCGCAGGAACTCCCCGAGCGAAACGCCCCATGCAACTGATCGAAGTCCCCGCCCAGACCGGTTACGTCTGGTTCCGCCAGGGCATCTGGTTGTTCCACCGCAATCCGCTGGCCTTCATCACACTGTTCTTCACCTATCTGCTGGCGATGATGATCGTCTCGCTGGTGCCGGTGATCGGCCCAGCGCTGCCCTTGCTGTTTATCCCCGGCATCTCAGTCGGCTTCATGGCGGCCTGCCGCGACACGGTGGCCGGCAAGCCTGTGCTGCCGACCATCCTAATCGACGGCTTCCGCGCCTACGGCAGCCTGACCATGCAGCGCCTGTTCACACTCGGCGGCATCTACATCGTCTCGATCACGCTGGTGTTTGCATGCTCGGCCTTAGGCGACGGCGGCATGCTGTTGCGTCTGATGTTTGGCCTGGGCGACGACAAGCCTGATCCGAACCTGATCCTGTCGATGGGCACCCTGGTCGCCCTGCTGATCTGCACCACACTCTACGTGCCGATTGCGATGATGTTCTGGTTCGCGCCGGTGCTCACCACCTGGCACGAGATCCCGCCCGTCAAGGCTCTCTTCTTCAGCGTGGTGAGCTGCTGGCGCAACCGTTGGGCCTTTACGCTGTACGGCCTGCTGTGGTTCGCGGTTGCCACCGGCGCATCGTTCAGCCTGGCCGCACTGTTGCAGGCGCTTGGCGTCGGCGTCTACGCGATGACGATCATGATGCCGGTCTCAGTGGTGATCACCGCGGCACTCTACTGCTCGTTCTACGCCACCTATCGCAGCTGCTTTGGCGTGCAGGAACAGGGCAGTACGACGACCATCCCGCCCCAGCGCTGAATTCTGCGCGTGGGCGGGCGACAGCACCGGTCTGAAGGTCTTATGGGCGAAGGTGAATAGAGAAGGTACTGCCAGCACGGCTACTCGAAGCGGCGCACGTGGCCGTAAAGTCCATCTAGCGGTCAACGCGAATACGGGTCAAGTGCATGCCGCGCTAATGACGCATCAGAATGTGGCTGACGGTGACGTTCTGGCTAAGTTGCTCGACCAGATTCCACACGAAAAACAAATCGATGTCATCGGCGGTGACGGTGCCTACGACACCAAGCCATGCCATGCGGCCATTGCTGCACGCAGGGCGTTGTTGCATAAATCAAGCGCGAGGACGCAATGGCATCGACGGGCATATTGATCACGAATTTCGGATCAATAATTTCAGACGCAATGGAACGGATTGCGGACGAGCGAGGTCCGCAATCCGTTCCATTGCGTCCTCACACTCGATTTATGCAACAACGCCCCGCTCAAGCTAAAGCTCATTCGGTCTTAGCGTCGCGGCGCAGTAGCCTGATCACGGCATCGCGCGGGGCCACGCCATCGAACAGCATGCTACAAACCGCCTCGGTGATCGGCATGTCGATCGCCTGGGCCTGCGTGAGGCCCAGCACCGTACGCGCGCAGCGCACGCCCTCGGCGACATGGCCGAGCGCCTGGAGGATTTCCTCAAGCGAGAGGCCTTGCGCGAGCTGCTGACCAACCTTGCGGTTGCGCGACAGGTCGCCAGTGGCCGTTAAGATCAGGTCGCCAAGCCCTGTGAGCCCAGTGAAGGTTTCAGCGCGACCGCCGAGCATCACGCCCAGCCGCGACATCTCGATCAGCCCGCGTGTGATAAGCGCGGCGCGCGCATTGAGCCCCAAGCCAAGGCCGTCAGCGACGCCGGTGGCGATTGCCAGCACGTTTTTGACCGCCCCGCCCACCTCGACGCCAACTACGTCGTCGCTACTATAGATGCGCATCGCGCCATGGTGGAAGGCCTGCAGCGTGCGATCGCGGCAGGCCGTCGAACCGCTCGCCACAGTTAGCGCCACCGGAAGCCCCTGGGCCACCTCGTGCGCGAAGCTCGGCCCCGACAGCACGCCATGGCTAGCATGCCGCGGCAACACCTCGGCGATCATTTGGTGAGGCATCAACTCGGTATCGGGCTCGAAGCCCTTGCAGACCCACACCAGATGCGCTGGCACGCAGCCGACATCGTGCATCGCCACGCACATCGCGCGCAACCCGGCCACCGGCGCACCAATCACGCACAGCGCATCGTCAGTCGCGCCATGCGCGAGCGCCGCTGCGAGCTCGGGCTCGCAGCGCAGCGCGGCGGGCAGAGACACGCCCGGCAGATAACGGGAATTTTCATGATGGGCATAGAGCCTGGAGAGGAGCGCGCGATCACGCGCCCACAATAGGGTATCATGCCGCGCGGCCAGATGCGCGGCGAGCGCGGTGCCCCATGCACCGGCACCGAGAACAGCGACTTTCATACCCCGCACCGGTTCGTGGGATGCGTACTCAGTTCAGTGTGGCGCCGTTCGGTGTTCCGTTGGCAGTACCGGCCTGCTGCTGGATCTGTGCGAGGCGTTGCTCGTAGAGCCCCTGAAAGTTGATTTCTGCAAGATGGATCGGTGGAAAGCCGGCGCGCGTGATCGCATCGGCGATGTTCGAGCGCAGGTACGGGAACAGGATGGTCGGGCAGGCGATGCCGACCAGCGGGTCAAGCTGCTCTTCCGGGATATTGCGAATGTCGAAGATGCCGGCTTGCTTAGCTTCGATCAGGAACGCGACCTTGTCTTTTACCTTGGCGGTGACGGTACCCGAGACAACCACTTCATAGACACTTTCAGTCAGGCATTCAGCCTTCACATCGACTTCCACTTCCACCGAAGGTATGCCCTGTTCGAGGAAGATTGCCGGAGAATTCGGCTGCTCGAGCGACAGATCCTTCACGTAGATGCGCTGGATATTGAAGGACGGCTGGTTTTCGACGTCGGCCATGTTGGCTCCATAAAATTAATGTGAAGGCAACCGGTTTCCTCCGGCTACCACCCGGTTTTGGTGCCCGTACGGGGCGTTGTTGCATAAATCGAGCGTGAGGACACGATGGCATCTACGGACATATTGATCCGCAATTCTTGATCTTGAAATTGAAAAATCGCCCCCTCATCTGAGGGGCATGGAAAACGAGACATGAGGGACGATTTTTCAATTTCAAGAATTGCGGATCAATATGCAACAACGCCGCGCTCGGTATCAGCGCTTGAGTTTGGCGAAGGCCGCCGCCATCGCGCCGACCTGCTGGGGCTCCCGCGCACACTGCGACCGGTCGCCCATGCTTCCGCGCGCCGGGCTGCGATCATTGCCAACATCGCTGCTGCGGCGGATGCGGCCGTTAGTGGCAACACCGAGCTCATCGTCTATGCGCATCGTCAGGGCGATACGCTGGCGCTTTACATCGACGTCGAGCACTTTGACTTTGATCAGCAGGCCGGCCTTTACCACGTCGTGCGGATCCTTGATGAACTTGGTCGACATCGCCGAGACGTGGACCAGTCCATCCTGATGGATGCCGATATCGACGAAGGCACCGAACGCTGCCACGTTGGTCACGATACCCTCGAGTACCATACCAGGCATCAGGTCGTATATCTGCTCGACACCTGCGCGGAAGATGGCGGTCTTGAACTCGGGCCGAGGATCGCGGCCCGGCTTCTCGAGTTCGGACAAGATGTCACGAATCGTCGGCAAACCGAAACGATCGTCGACGAACTCGGTCGGGGCGAGGCCGGCCAGCGCGTCTCGATTGCCGAGGACGCCGTCGATGCGCTTGCTGACCTTCGCGAGGATGCGCTCGACCACCGGATAGGCTTCCGGGTGGACCGAGGAGCGATCGAGCGGGTTCTCGCCACCGTTGATACGCAGGAAGCCGGCGGCCTGCTCGAAGGTCTTGTCACCCAGGCGAGGCACGCGGCGCAGATGCTCGCGGGACAAGAACGGACCATTGGCGTCGCGGAAAGCGACGATATTGCGCGCCAGCGTGGCATTGAGCCCAGAGACGCGGGCCAGCAGAGCGACCGAGGCGGTGTTCGCATCGACCCCCACGGCGTTAACACAATCCTCGACCACTGCGTCCAGCGAGCGCGCCAGCTCACGCTGGTTGACGTCGTGCTGGTATTGACCCACACCGATCGCCTTCGGTTCGATCTTGACAAGCTCGGCAAGCGGATCCTGCAGGCGGCGTGCAATCGAGACGGCACCACGGAGCGTTACGTCGAGCTCAGGGAATTCCTTGGCCGCTGTTTCGGAAGCCGAATAGACCGACGCACCCGCCTCAGACACTATGATCTTCTGCAGTTTCAACTCGGGATGGCGCGAGATGAGTTCGCTGGCGAGCTTGTCGGTCTCGCGAGAGGCGGTGCCGTTGCCGATGCTGATCAACCCGGCCTGGGTCTGCGTCGCCAAGCGCGCCAGCTTGGCCAGAGAGCCGTCCCAGTCACGGCGCGGTTCGTGCGGATAGATCGTGTCAGTAGTGAGTAGCTTGCCAGTGCGATCGACCACCGCCACTTTGACGCCGGCGCGTAAACCCGGATCCAGGCCAATCACAACCTTCGGTCCGGCTGGCGAGGCCAGCAGAAGGTCTTTGAGGTTGCGCGCGAACACGCGGATCGCTTCGCTCTCGGCATCCTCGCGCAGCTTAGTCAGCAGCTCGGTTTCCAGGTGCGGCTGAACCTTGACGCGCCAGCACCAGCGGCACACCTCGGACAGCCATTTGTCGGCCGGTCGGCTCTGGTTGGCGATGCCGAAATGGCGCGCAATCATCGCCGCGCCCGGATGCGGCACCTGCGCGTCGAGTTCCTTGCCTAGGCCTAGCTGGACCGTCAGCACGCCGGCGTTGCGACCGCGGAACAAGGCCAGCGCGCGGTGCGAGGGCACCGTCTTGAGTGTTTCCGAATACGCGTAGTAATCGCGGAATTTCTCGCCTTCCTCGTTCTCCTTGCCTTCCACCACGGTCGAGGAGATCACACCCTGGCGGTGCAGGTAGTCGCGCAGCTTACCGAGCAGCGCGGCCGTTTCGCCGAACTGTTCGGACAGGATGTCGCGCGCTCCGTCGAGCGCAGCCTTCACGGCGGCCACGCCCTTGTCGGCGTTCACATAGGCGACCGCGGCCTGCGGATCGAGCAGCGGATTAGCGAGCAGCGCCTGGGCAAGCGGCTCGAGCCCAGCCTCCCGGGCGATCTGCGCGCGCGTGCGGCGCTTCGGCCTATAGGGCAAGTAGCAATCTTCGAGCACTTGCTTACTGTCGGCGGCCTCGATGGTGCCACGCAGCTCATCGGTCAGCTTGCCCTGTTCCGCGACGCTGGAGAGGATGGCAGCACGCCGTTCCTCGAGTTCGCGCAGGTACAACAGGCGCTCCTCGAGCTGTCGCAGTTGGGTGTCGTCCAGATTGCCCGTGACTTCTTTGCGGTAGCGGGCGATGAACGGAACTGTGGAGCCTTCGCCGAGAAGTTGAACGGCTGCCGCGACCTGCCGCGGATGGACCGCAAGTTCGGTGGAGATGCGTTGAACGAGGCGTGGTTGCATAAATCGAGCGTGAGGACGCAATGGCATCGATGGGCGTAATTTTAGGCGATACGAGAACGGATTACGGACGAGCTAAGCCCGCCCCCATACGGGTTAATTACGGCGGACTTCGGGCGCCTACGAGGCGATGTGACGCGCCCAGAAACGGTTGCCGGTCAGCGTTTTAAACCGATACATCGCATTCTCGCCAAGCGATCGACAGTGGCAGCTACTGCTTTTCTTCCATTCTGGACGACCGTCACGGGCAATTGCATCAACCACGCCGTTACGCCACGCCGCACCGGGGATATCCGCTAGCCAATGAGCGGGACCCTCGCGTGGTGGAATCGAAGGAATAGCACTACGTGCAGCAATGGCCGCATGGCATGGCTTGGTTTCGTAGGCACTGCCGACGATATCGATCTGTTTGTCGCGCGTAATCTGGTCGAGCAACTTGGCCAGAGCGGCACCGTCAGCTACATCCTGATGCGTCATTAGCGCGGCATACACTTGACTTGTATTCGCGTTGAGCGAGAGGCGGACTTTACGCCACGTGCGTCGCTTCGAGTAGCCGTACTGGCGTACCTTCCATGTACTTGCGCCATAGACCTTTAGACCGGTGCTTTCGACCAGCAGGTGGATCGACTCGCTGTCGCGAAGGATCGGCAGTTCGACATCAAGCGTTTTTGTCCAGCGACAGAGCGTGGTGTAATTCGGCACCGGCAAGCTCAAGAAGGCCAGATCGGGCAGACTTTGGGCGAAACCTTCCATGGCGCGCAGCATCAGTCGATAGACAATCTTCACACCAAGTAATGCCTGAATCAGCGTATCGCCCCGTGCAGACGCTGGCGACCACGCGTGGATATGGCGCGAACGGCCATTCTGGCAAAAATGGCTGCATTTATCCATATCGTCACGTTCCCCCGGTTTATCAGGACTATATTATAAGGGCCGCCCAATTCCTGACACGGTCAGCGTGCCTTCGGATCACCTGTCTTGTGTATGTTTTTGCGCATTTTCTTGGCAAAATTAGGCAGTTACTCTGGAATCTGACTTGATAACAGGAGGCTGGCCCCGCGACAGGGGCGCGTAAACATCAACGGCTCTCGCTCGATTTATGCAACAACGCTGGGCGATTGCCGACTTACTCAACACTCAACTGCGCACCGGCGTGTTCGATATTTGCAAACGCTACGCCAGAGAAGGTGCGGCTGGATTGCGTGACAAGCCGATCGGCAGAGCCGTGAACCCACGCCGTGCCCTGAGTGAGCAGCAGGAAGTGGAAATTCGCGCGCTGTTGCGCGATCAGATGTCGGACCAGTTGAAGATATAGTTTGCGTTGTGGACGTGCCATGCCGTGCGGGAATTGATCCGGCAGCGATGCTGTTTGACGCTGTAGGGCGTCGGCCTGTATCTGGCGCGCTGGGGTTTCACGCCGCAAAAGCTGATGAAACGGGCCTACGAGCAGCGGTCGGAAGCGGTGCAGGCATGGCTGAACGAGACGTATCCGGAGATTTCGTGCCAGGCCATAGCCGAAGGCGCGGAGATCCAGTGGGGTGACGAAACGGGCCTGCGCTGGGACGATGTGCGAAACCACTCCTACGCGCCGATTGGCAAGACGCCAGAGCGACGCATGGCAAGTCGACGCGAAGACCTGTCGGTGATGTCGACGATGACAAACCGCGGCCAGGTGCGCTGGGAAATATTCGAGGGCGCGATGAACGCAAACATCCTGCTTGACTTCCTGAAGAGACTGATCAAAGACTTGCGCAGCACGAAGGTGTTTCTGATTCTCGACAACCTGCAAGTTTATCGCGCCAAGCCGCTGAAGGCGTCGTTGGCCGAGCATATTAACAAAATCGAGGTGCTCTACCTGCCGTCGTGTAGTTCGGAGCTCAATCCCGACGAGATGCTCTATACGGATCTGAAAGCGAACGTGACAAAACAGGCTCCGGAACAAATCAAGGGGTATTTCAAGAAAGCCGTCATCAGCCATCTGCGTCGTCTCCAGAAATCATCAAAGCGTGTCGCTCTATATTTCATGCATAAACCGATTCGCTATGCAGTTTGATTCAAAATCAAAATAACGTATTGCTGATAAATATTATATGCCAAAAAAATCAGAAATGGGGACAGACTATGCTGAGCCGCTTACGTACATCTTGACCTTCGAGCGGTCGCGCAGCGCCTTCATATAGGCCTCGCTCTCGCTTTGCGCATAGACTTGGGCCAGTTGCTGCTGGACGGCGTTCAGTTGCTGCGGATCCACCGGAACGGGCGGCATGATCGCGTTGACGCGGAAGATTGCATAACCGCCATTCGCGCCAAGATCGACGCCGACATAGGCCGGCAGCGACTTCGCGTCGGCCTTGTAGATCGCCGCGATCGCCTCGGGCGACAAACCCAGCGTCTGCAAGCGCGAGACCTTCACAGCTGGCAGGAAACCGGCGGTCGACTTCGACTTCTGCAGCGCCGCCAGCTTCGCCGCGCCGTCTTGCTTGGCCAGCCTCGCTCTTTCTTCGGCGATATACTTCTGGCGCACTACGTCCTTTACGGCATGCAGCGCGGGCACTGAGGCCGGCTTGTCGGTCGTCACATGCGCGGCGATCAACATGCTGTTGCCGACGTCGATCGCCTGCGTATTATTACCGTTCTTGACCGAGTCCGCTGCGAATACCGCGGCCAGGAACTTCGGACTGTTGAGCGGGCTGTTGGGCGGCAGTGCTGGGTTCGGTTGCGGCGTGACGGTGGCAGTCTGGATCGTCAGCTTGTACTTTTCAGCAGCCGGCTGCAGGCTCTTTTCTTGCTCGTAGACCAGCGAAGAGAAGCCTTCCGAAGTGTCACTGAAGGCCTTGCCCCCGAACTGCTGCTTGAGTTCGGTTGCGATCGAATCCTTGACCTCGTCGAAGGGTTTGACTACGGCCGGCTTCACATCAGTCGCCTTGAGGATATGGTAGCCGAGATCTGACTCGACCACCTTGCTGATCTCGCCAGACTTCAGCGCGAAAGCCGCGTCTTCAAAGGTCGGTCCGCCGGCAGCCGAGCCGCGTGTGACGTAGCCCAAGTCACCGCCCTTGATCGCCGAGGGTGCGTCCTGCGAATTCTCCTCGGCGATCTGCGCGAAATCGCCCGGGTGGGCCGTCACCTCCGCCAGCAGGCGGTCTGCCTTGGCCTTCGCGGCGGCCTTGTCTGAGGCGTTGGCGTTGCGCGACGCGGCGATGAAGATGTGGCTCACGCGCATCTGCGCCTTGGTGCGGAAGCGCGCGGCGTTGCCGTCGTAGAACTTGTGGAGATCGGCGTCGGACGGCTGCGCGTTGGCAGCCGCAGCGGCAGGCGTGAATAAAATGTACTGGATGGTGGCTGTCTCGGGCGTGGCGAACGACTGCTTGTGCGCTTCGTAGTAGGCCGAGAGTTGGGCATCGGTCTGCTTGACTTTGGTCGCGTAGTCGGTCGGCTGCAGCACGATCGCCTGGATTTCGCGCTGCTGCTGCGCCAGGTTAGTCAGGCGCTTGGCAACGCTCTTGGGCGTGAAGGCACTGTTGATCAGGTTATTGAGCAACTGGCTCTGCGAGAGCTGGCTGCGCACCGATTCCTCGTACTGGGCCGGCGTCATGCCCTGCATCGCTAGCAGCTGCTTATAGCGCTCCGCGTCGATCGAGCCATCGGGCTTGTGCAGCAAGGCGATGATTGGGTTCGAAATCAGTGCTTCGCGCACCGCATTGTCGGAAGCCGTCAGATGGAGGCGGCGCACCTCGTCGGTCAGCGCGCGCTGCTCGATGATGCTATCGAGTAGTTGCTGGCGACGCTCGGGCGTATCGAATTGCGTGGGGTCGAAGTTCGCGCCGAGGGCCTGGCGTGCCTGTTCGACCTGCTGGCGATAGGTGCCGTCGAATTCGGCGCGCGTGATTTTGTGTCCGTCGACTGATGCCACATTCGCGCTATCGTCGAAGAAGTCGCAGAAGCCCTGTACCCCCACGAACCCGAGCCCCGGAAGCACGATCAAGAGCAAGAGGAACATCATCAGGCGCTGATGATTACGGAAGAAATCAAGCATGCAAAATCAAATTGGGTTGACAAAGTGTTGATTGGTCCACAATTTCAAGAGATTGGTCCACAATTTCAAGATCACAAATTATTGATCGATAGTACCACATCAGTGGCAAGGAAAAAAGCGTAACCGGAGACCCTGGGCAGGGCCCCCGCATGAGGCGTTGTTGCATAAATCGAGCGAGATCCGTTGACGTTTACGCGCAACGGTCTCGGGGCAAGCCCCTATCAAGTCAGATTCCAGAGTAACTGCCTAATTTTTGCCAAGAAAATACGCAAGGACTTACACAATACAGGTAAGCGTGAAGGCACGCTACCATGTCAGGAATTGGGCGGCCTATAATAAAGGCCTGATCCACCCGGGGAACGTGACGATATGGATAGATGAAGCCGTTTTTTCCAGAATACTCGACGCCATACCCACACGTGGTCGCCCGTGTCTATACGGCGATACGCTGATTCAGGCATTACTTGGCGTGAAGACCGTCTATCGACTGACGTTGCGCGCCCTGCAAGGTTTTACCCAAAGTCCCAAAGTCTGCGCGATCTGGCCTTCCCGAGCTTGCCTGTGCCGAATTACGCCCCGCTCTGTCGCCGGGCGAAAACGCTTGATATCGCACTGCCGATCCTTCGTGACAATGAACCGATCTATCTGGTTGTCGACAGCACCGGTCTGACGGTCTATGGCGAAGGTGAATGGAAGGTGTGGGCCAGCACGGCTACTCGAAGCGGCTCACGTGGTAAAGTCCATCTCGCGCTCAACGCGAATACGGGTCAAGTGCATGCCGCGCTAATGACGCATCAGAATGTGGCGTTGTTGCCATTGCGTCCTCGCGCTTGATGTATTGATTCTAAATTCGTGATCTTGAAATTGTAAAAGCGTCCCTCATGGGCGTTGTTGCATAAATCGAGTATGAGGATGCAATAGCATCGACGGGCATAATTTTAGGCAATACGAACGGATTGCGGACGAGCGAGGCGCCATACGGTTGACGACGCCGACGCGAATGGAGACCTCGGTCACCTGCGAGTCGATGTGACGCGCCCAGAGACAGTTGCCGGTGAGGGTCTTGAACCGATACATCGCATTCTCGGCAAGCGATCGCCGGTGGTAGCCACTGTCTTGCTTCCATTCTCGACGACCGTCACGGGCAATTGCATCAACCGCGCCATTACGCCACGCCGCACCGGGCACATCCGCTGGCCAATGAACGGCACCCTCGCGTGGCGGAATCGAAGGAATAGCACTGCGTGCAGCAATGGCCGCATGGCATGGCTTGGTGTCGTAGGCACCATCACCGCCGATGACATCGATTTGTTCTTCGCGTGGAATCTGGTCGAGCAACTTGGCCAGAGCGTCACCGTCAGCCACATTCTGATTCGTCATTAGCGCGGCATGCACTTGACCCGTATTCGTGTTGAGCGCGAGATGGACTTTACGCCACGTGCGCCGCTTCGAGTAGCCGTGCTGTCGCACCTTCCATTCACCTTCGCCATAGACCGTCAGACCGGTGCTGTCGACAACCAGATAGATCGGTTCATTGTCACGAAGGATCGGCAGTGCGACATCAAGCGTTTTGCCCGGCGACAGAGCGTGGTGTAATTCGGCACCGGCAAGCTCGGGAAGGCCAGATCGCGCAGACTTTGGGTGAAACCTTGCAGGGCGCGCAACGTCAGTCGATAGACGGGCTTCACGCCAAGTAATGTCTGAATCAGCGTATCGCCGTATAGACACTGGCGACCACGTGTGGGTATGGCGTCGAGTATTCTGGCAAGGACGGCTTCATCTATCTATATTGTTACGTTCCCCCGGTTGATCAGGCCTTCATTATAAAGCAGCCCAATTCCTGACACGGTAGCGTGCCTTCGGCTCACCTTTCTTGTGTACGTTCTTGCGCATTTTCTTGGCAAAAATTAGGCAGTTACTCTGGCATCTGACTTGATAGGGGCTTGCCCCGAGACCGTTGCGCGTAAACGTCAACTGATCTCGCTCGATTTATGCAACAACGCCCCCTCATGTCTCGTTTTTCCATGCCCATCACATGAGGGACGTTTTTACAATTTCAAGATCACGAATTTAGAATCAATAAAGCGTGTCGATCGCTATTTCATGCATAAACCGATTTGCTATGCAGCTTTATTCAAGATTGCTTATTTCTGATCAATATGAGGCGGCCTAACTGTGCGGTGCACCAAAGAAAGTATGCTATCGTATATAAAATAAAGTATATAAAATAAAAAATAGAAAAAAGAATACTTAAAACTCGAACAATCGATGCGGACGTGCCTGAGAGGCTATTGATCCGAAATTTGTGATCTTGAAGTTGCGGATCTCATTGCGGATCCAATAACAGCTTAGATTCCGGCGCAAATTCTTGATTTTTCCAAGAAGATGCGCAGGGATATGTGAGCAAAAGACACGCTACCGTGTCAGGAACTACTGGGCCGGCTTATAATTAGAGCTGGATCAACCGGGGGAACTTGAAAATATGGATAGATGAAGCTGTCTTTATCAGAATGCTCAATGCCATCACCCACGCGTGGTCCGCCCGCGTTTGTACGTCGGTCGACCCGCTGATTCGGGCATGACTTGGCGTGAAGACTTTCGATCGACTGACGCTGCGCTCCCTGCAAGGTTTTTCCAAAAGTTTGCGCGAGCTGGCCTTCCCGAGCTTGCCGGTGCCGAATTACACCATGCTCTGTCGACGGGTAAAAACGCTTGATATCGAACTGCCGATCCTTCGCGACAGCGAATCGATCTACCTACTGGTCGACAGCACCGGTCTGCAGGTCTATGGCAAAGCTGAATAGAAGAAGATGCGCCACCACGGCTACTCGAAGCGGTGCGCGTGGCATAAACTTCATCTTGCGCTCAACGCGAATAGAGGGGTCAAGTGTGTTGCCGCGCTGATGACGCATCAGGATGTGGCTAACGGTGAGGCGTTGTTGCATAAATCGAGCTTGAGGACGCAATGGAACAAACTGCGGACCTTGCTCGTCGGCAATCTGTTCGTATCGCCTAAAATTATGCCCTTCGATGCCATTGCATCCTCACGCTCGATTTATGCAACAACGCCACTCTCTGGCTTAGGTCTTGGCTCACTCCACCGACCGAGTTCCAGCCCCATTTAACCAGCGATGTATTGCACTTCACTCTTGAAACTGCCGCGTTTTTCTGATCTACTCGCGCCTACTCGTGTTGGTCAAGTTTGACAAACAAAGGGTGCCCGAAGATCTCAGGCTATCTCGGTTCTGGGTGGCCCGGCTAGGTTGATCGCCACCACCGGAAAAAGCATAGACGGCGCTCGCATCGAACCGCTTCGCGGGGCCCGTGGGTCGGCGCAGGTACGCAGGTAGATTACGCCTGTGAAACACTTGCCGGTCGGCGGGCTCAAGGTACGTCGTCTTCTTTTCGGGGGGGTCTGTGTTGCAGAGGATCAGTCATATGACCCGCGGGTAGACGGCATCATTCTGCGCCACGGTACAGTTGGCCTCAGTGAAGAACGGGTTGCGTGCGTCGAAGACGATCAGGCCGATGATGGCCGTGGCGCCACAGCGCACTCGGCTTCGGGTCGCGTTGGGCTGGTAGTCCAGCCGGTCGCTCACCTCGAGCACGCGCTGGCGTATGCCGGTCATGTACCGGACCGTTGTTGGCCAGCACGCGGGAGACGGTAGTGTGAGCGACACGCCGACCGCTTCGGTGACATCGTTGATGCGTAGTGCCGTATCGACTGGTATCGATTTCAGTTTTTTGATCGGGAGATGCACTGATTTGGCGGGATTGCGGCGTCGGTCCTGAACCGACGCCGAGGCCTGGAAGAAGGCATGCCTGCGCACTCTAGCGGGGCTGTCCGCAAATTTCACCCGATTTCAATTCTCTGGCCGGCTTGACGGCAAAAGTGGTATCGATTTCAATACGCCTATTCCAACGAATCGTCAGGAGACGCGATGTCCTCCTTGCTTACTGCAGGGCAGGTCCGGCTCGCCGCCCGGGCTGCCTCCCGCCACGATGCTATCGACCAGGCTGGCGCGCTGCTGGTCGAGGCCGGCGTGATTGAGCCGGCCTACGTGGCCAGCCTGCACGGTCGCGAACAGGTGTCGGACACCTATCTCGGCCATGGCGTAGCGATCCCGCATGGCCTGCAAGAGGACCGTCACCTGGTCCGCCGCACTGGCGTGGCTGTGCTGCAACTACCTGAGGGCGTCGAGTGGTGCGACGGCGAGCGTGTCCGCCTGGTGGTCGCGATCGCTGCGCAGTCTGGCCAGCACATCGTGCTGCTACAGCGGCTGACACGTCTGATCGGCGATTCGGCGTGCCTGGAGCAACTGCTAGCGGCGCGCGATCCGCTGGCGATTGTGAACGTGCTCGACGGCGAAGCCGCCGTGGTGCCCGCAGCCGGCTCGACCGCGGTCGATCGCGCCACGCCGGCTGATTACGATGCCGCTCGCGTCGAGCTGGTGCTCGACTATCCGCATGGCCTGCATGCGCGCCCCGCCAGCGCCTGGGTGGCCAGCGCGAAACGCTTCCAAGCGGCGCTGCGCGTGCGTCATGGCGATAGCGCGGCCGATCCAAAGAACCTTGTCAGCCTGCTGCAGCTGGGCACCACCGCGAATGCTGAGCTGGTGCTGTCGGCGCAGGGCGTCGACGCGGTCGAGGCACTGGACGCACTGAAGCGAACTATTGAGGCCCTGTCGGTCGAGGAGCACGCACGCGCCGACGCGGCGAAGCTGCGCCGCCAGCAGGCACAGCCGGCGCTGTGGACGCCCCATGATCCGGTCACGGTGTTCGAGGGCGTCTCTGCCGGACCCGGTTTCGTGGCCGGGTCGGTGCGCCTGATGCGAGCGCAGGCGCTACAGGTCGAGGACTGCGTCGACGATCCGCTCGACGCCGCTACGCGGCTCGAGACGGCGCTGACGAGCACCGCCCGCGAGCTCGAGGCCCTGGCGCTTGAGACCGGCGCTCGGCTCGGCGAAGCCGAAGGCGCGATCTTCGCGGCGCAACGCGAATTGTTGGACGACGCCGTGTTGCTCGACGAAACGGCGCGGCAGGTGGTCGACGGGCATGGGCTAGCTTGGTCCTGGCATCGCGCCACCGAGCAGCAGGCGGCGAAGCTGGCGGCACTGCCCGATCCGTTGCTGGCGGCGCGCTCCGCCGACCTGCGCGATGTTGCGCGACGCGTGCTCGGCCATATCGGCGATGCGGACATCGATGGCCAGGCCGATGCATCGGGCGCTGCTGCCGCGCAGGGCGCGCCCTCGATCCTGATCGCCGAAGACCTCACGCCTTCCGAAACGGCCCAGCTCGACCTGACCGTCACGCTCGGCTTCTGCACCGTAGCGGGCGGACCGACCTCGCATACAGCGATCCTGGCCCGCACGCTCGGCGTTCCAGCGGTCGTGGCCTGCGGGGCCACGCTACTGGATCTGCACGATGGCGACTACGTGGTGCTCGACGGCAATGCGGGACGGCTCTATGCCGGCGTCTCGGAGGCCGATCGCGAGCGCGCGATCGAGGCACAGCGCCGATTCGTCGAGGCGCAGCACTGCGCGGCCGCTAATCGTGCGCTGCCGGCCGCCACGCGCGACGGCCATGTGCTGGAGATCGGCGCGAACATCACGCGACCGACACAGGTGAAGACGGCGATCGAGAACGGTGCCGACGGTATCGGCCTGATGCGCACCGAGTTCCTGTTCCTGGAGCGTCATGACGCGCCAGGCGAGGACGAGCAATATGCCTGCTATCGGAAGATGGTGGAAGCCAGCAGTGGGCGGCACCTGATCATCCGCACGCTCGACATTGGCGGCGACAAGCAGGTGCCCTACCTGAACCTGCCGCACGAATCGAATCCTTTCCTCGGCGTGCGCGGACTGCGGCTATGCCTGCGACGACTTGACCTATTTGTTCCGCAGCTGCGCGCGCTCTATCAAGCCGCCAGGCACGGCCCGCTGTGGATCATGTTCCCGATGGTGTCCACGCTAGACGAGGCGCGCCAGGCGATCGTGCTTGCTGAGACGGTGTGCGCCGAGCTCGACGCACCCAAGGTGCCGCTCGGCATCATGGTGGAGACACCCTCGGCCGCGGCGCTGGCCGACCATTTTGCCGGGATCGTCGACTTCTTCTCGATTGGCACCAACGATCTCACGCAATACGTGCTGGCCATCGATCGCGAGCATCCAGAACTGGCTCGGATGGCCGAGAGCCTGCATCCGGCCGTGTTGCGCATGATTGCACAGACGGTGGACGGCGCCCACCAACATGGCAAGTGGGTGGGCGTGTGCGGCGGACTGGCCGGCGAGCCGCTCGGCGCTGCGATTCTGGCGGGGCTCGGGGTCGACGAGCTTTCGATGAGCATGCGCGACATCCCGACCGTGAAGACGCGGCTGCGCGCCTCGCGGCTCGATGCGCTGCGCGCGCTGGCGCGCAGCGCGCTCGATGCCCCCGATGTCGACGCCGTGCGCGCGCTCGACGCTGACGGCAAGGCTGGCCAGGACAAGGACGAGGCGGTCGCATGAAAGTCATGATCCGACCGACCAAAGATGCCGACGCCGCACGCGTGGTGGTAACCGTCACGCCGAACCCAGCGTTCGACCAGACCGTACGCGTCGCCGGGCTCGCGCTCGGCACCGTGAACCAGGCTGAATCGATCGAGATCAACGCAGGCGGCAAAGGCGTCAACGTTGCCGGCTGCCTGGCCGATTACGGCATCAAGACGGTCGTCACGGGCT
Source organism: Burkholderia sp. (assembly GCA_040954445.1). GTDB lineage: Bacteria > Pseudomonadota > Gammaproteobacteria > Burkholderiales > Burkholderiaceae > Burkholderia > Burkholderia gladioli_A. The sequence goes on from CP144362.1 coordinate 343,428, forward strand.
TGCTTGGCAGCGAGGGCAGTGAAGCCTTCGAGACGATGTTTTCCGAAAAGTGCATTGACGATCGTTTTGTGCGTATCGCCGGGCGCACACGCACCAACGTTAAGCTGGTCGATTCGACGCGCGGCCAGACCACTGAGCTCAATCTCGCGACCCCGCGCGCCACGGCGCAGGACTTGGCGGTGCTGGAGGCGCGACTTGCCTCGCTGGCCGCGCCGGGGCGCTGGTTCGTGCCAGCCGGCAGCCTACCGGCTGGCGTCGACGCGGACTTCTATCGCCGCGCCACGCGCGCGCTGCACAAAGCAGGCGCGCGCGTGGCGCTCGATACCAGCGGCGCGCCGCTGGCCGACGTGCTAGGCTCGAACGATCCGCGCGAGCTGCCCGACCTGGTCAAGCCCAATCGCGAGGAACTGGCGGCGGTGCTGGGCCGGTCGCTCGATAGCCGTGAGGCGCTGCTCGATGCGGCGCGCGAGCTGGTAGCGCGTGGCGTGCGCCTAGTCGCCGTGTCGCTCGGCGAGCAGGGTGCGCTTGGCGTCTGCGCGACGGGCTCGACAGAACTCGATGGTTTTCATGCGGCACCCTTGCGGGTGGCGGTGGCCAGTACGGTGGGGGCAGGCGACGCCTTTGTCGCCGGGTTGGTAGCGAGCCTGGTCGAAGGCCGCGAGTGGGCCGAGGCCGGGCGCCGCGCGACGGCCTTCGCGGCGGCCAAGCTAGCACGCGTCGGCCCGCATCTGCCGGATCACGCCACGCTCGACGCGTATGCGGCGCGCGTCGAACTCGACACTTTCACGATCGCGACCGACGGTGCCGTGCGACCTCGCGCGGGCGGCGCGGCAGCGGAGACAACATGGAAACACTGATTGGACTGGTGGCGGCGCCTGAGCGTAGGGCCGCGCCGGCAATGGCGGCGCAGGCCCTGCTGCGCGCGGCGCGGCGCCTGGGCGGCACGCTCGAGATCGAGACGCGCAGCGTGCTGGGCATCGGCGCGCCGCTGACGGCGGAGCAGATCGGCGCGGCGCGCGCGGTGCTGATTGCCGCCGACGACACGACCTGTATCGACGAAACGCGGTTCGCCGGCAAGACGATCCATCGCGTCTCGATCGAGCGCACGATCCGTGAGGCTGACGAACTGGTAGCGCGAATTGCGCGCGTGGTGGATGATGCGGGTGGCGCGGGGCCGTCGGCTTTGCTGCTTGCGCAAGCAGCCTGCGCTTCGGCGCAGCCCGCCACGAATACGGTCGCGCTAGCGCGCACGCTGAAGATTGTCGCGATCACTTCCTGCCCGACCGGAATCGCCCATACCTTCATGGCGGCCGAGGGGCTCGAACAAGGCGCGCGCCAGCTTGGCCACGCCATCCATGTTGAAACGCAGGGCTCGGTAGGCGCGCAGAATCGGCTGAGCGAGGCGCAGATTGCCGAGGCCGACCTGGTCGTAATCGCCGCTGATACGCAGGTTGACAAATCGCGCTTCGCGGGAAAGCGTCTCTACGAGACTGGCACGAAGGCCGCGATCGGCGGCGGCATCGCGTTGCTCGAACGCGCCATAGCCGAGGCGAGCGGAGACACCGCCACATCAGCCGCCGGCACCTCGCTGGCCGACCTGGTCGCCGCGGCTAAGCAGACCCGCGACGCAAAGGTGACCGGCGCCTATCGCCACCTGATGACTGGCGTGTCCTTCATGCTGCCTTTCGTGGTGGCGGGTGGTTTGCTGATAGCGCTGTCCTTCGCTCTGGGTGGCATCTATATTGTCGACGGAAAACATCCGGGCACGCTGGCCTGGTCGCTATTCCAAATCGGCGCAAAATCCGCCTTCCCACTGATGGTTCCGGTGCTGTCTGGCTATATCGCTTACTCGATCGCGGATCGGCCCGGAATCGCGCCCGGCATGGTCGGCGGGATGCTGGCCGAGCACCTCTCCGCCGGCTTCCTCGGCGGCATCGTCTCGGGCTTCCTGGCCGGTCACACGGCACTGCTGATCAATCGTCACCTGCAGTTGCACCGCAACCTGGAGGGGTTGAAGCCGGTCCTGATCATCCCGCTGCTGTCGGCGCTGATCGTCGGCCTCTTGATGATCTACGTGGTGGGCACACCGGTAGCGACGGCGCTGCATGTGCTGGAAGGCTGGCTGCGCTCGATGCAGTCGAGCAGCGCGCTGGTGCTTGGCGCTATCATCGGCGGGATGATGGCGGTCGACATGGGCGGCCCCGTCAACAAGGCCGCCTATGCCGTCAGCGCAGGGCTGATCGCGAGCCGGGTCTACACGCCGATGGCGGCCACCATGGCGGCTGGCATGACGCCGCCGCTCGGCATTGCGTTGGCTACCTGGCTATTTCGTGCGCGCTTCGGTACCGAGGAGCGCGAGGTTGGCAACGCAGCCGCCGTACTCGGCGTCTCTTTTGTCACTGAGGGTGCGATTCCGTTTGCGGCGCGCGACCCGATGCGGGTGATTCCGCCGTGCATCGTCGGCTCCGCGATCACTGGCGCAATCTCTATGGTGACCGGCGTCGAGCTGAAGGTTCCGCACGGCGGCATCTTCGTGCTGCTGATCCCGAACGCGGTCACGCACCTGGGTACTTACGCGTTGGCGATCGTGGCCGGCGCCGTGGCGACAGCGCTGCTGATCGGCTTACTGAAGCGCCCCGCGCCGGAATAAGGCCGCTTGAGCGATCCACGGCGCAGGGGCCCCCCATAGCGGGGCGCGCGCCGCCTGTTGTGTTCGGCGTGTGCGGGGGCCGCGTGGTCAGCCCCAGTATAATGGGTGACGGACCGACCGTCGCTACACATTGAGGCGCGCCAATCACGACGACAAGACCGCACCGGAGACACGCCGCCATGTGGCTTTCAACTGAAATGGACTCTTATCCAGACCCCTTTAACGCCCCACAGCGCCTATTCGACGCCGGAGCGATCCGTGGCGCGCGTCTCGAAAACTCTACCTATCGCCCACACGCGCAGCGTCTGGAAGCTGGTCGGGCTGTGCTGTGAAGCCTCGATTTCTCTTCTTCAAGCTCTCTACGACCTGCTCTACAGTGGCTAAGGTCGGGCGTTGTTGCATCAATCGAGCGTGAGGAGACGATGGTATCAACATAATTTTAGGCGATACGAACGGATTGCGGACGAGCGAGGTCCGCCATACGGTTGATGAGGACGACTCGAACGGAGACCTCGGTCGCCTGCGGCGTCGATGTGACGCGCACAGAGACAGTGGCCGGTGAGGGTCTTGAACCGATACATCGCATTCTCGGCAAGCGATCGCCGGTGGTAGCCACTGTGTTGCTTCCATTCTCGACGACCGTCACGGGCAATTGCATCAACCGCGCCATTACGCCACGCCGCACCGGGCATATCCGCTGGCCAATGAGCGGCACCCTCGCGTGGCGGAATCGAAGGAATAGCACTGCGTGCAGCAATGGCCGCATGGCATGGCTTGGTGTCGTAGGCACCGTCACCGCCGATGACATCGATTTGTTCTTCGCGTGGAATCTGGTCGAGCAACTTGGCCAGAGCGTCACCGTCAGCCACATTCTGATTCGTCATTAGCGCGGCATGCACTTGACCTGTATTCGCGTTGAGCGCGAGATGGACTTTACGCCACGTGCGCCGCTTCGAGTAGCCGTGCTGGCGCACCTTCCATTCACCTTCTCCATAGACCTTCAGACCGGTGCTGTCGACAACCAGATGGATCGGTTCGTTGTCACGAAGGATCGCAGTTCGACATCAAGCGTTTTTGCCCGGCGACAGAGCGTGGTGTAACTCGGCACCGGCAAGCTCGGGAAGGCCAAATCGCGCAGACTTTGGGTGAAACCTTGCAGGGCGCGCAAGGTCAGTCGATAGACGGTCTTCACGCCAAGTAATGCCTGAATCAGCGTATCGCCGTATACACACGGGCGACCACGTGTGGGTATGGCATCGGGCATTCTGGCAAGGACGGCTTCATCTATCCATATTGTTACGTTCCCCCGGCTGATCAGGCCTTCATTATAGGCCGCCCAATTCCTGACACGGTAGCGTGCCTTCGGCTCACCTTTCTTGTGTATGTCCTTGCGCATTTTCTTGGAAAAAATTAGGCAGTTACTCTGGAATCTGACTTGATAGGAGGCTGGCCCCGCGACCGTTGCGCGTAAACGTCAATGGATCTCGCTCGATTTATGCAACAACGCCTTCTAATGCCCACCCTCAAGCGTCTTCATCGCGCCTTGCGCCGGGGTGCGCGCGGGCGTTGCGCTGCTCGATCCCGCGCAGGGGCCCGCTCTGGCGGGCCTTGGGAACGTTCAGGACTTCAATGCGGCTAGCGAAAGGTATTGCGCGTGCAGGGCCTCGATACGCGCATCGAGCACAGCATCGGGCGCAGTCTCGTTGACGATCACGTCGTCGGCCTCCGCCAGGCGGGCTTCGCGCGTGGCCTGGCGCGCCACGATCGCCTCGGCCTGTGCGCGCGTGAAGCTATTGCGCAGCATGACGCGCGCGATTTGCGTCTCGACTTCGCAATCAATCACCAACACGCGATCGACGCGGCTGCGCCAAGTGCCCAATTCGACCAGCAGCGGCACCACGAAGATCACATAGGGGCCACTCGCTTGTGCCGCCTGCTGCGCGGTCTCGGCGTGGATCAGCGGATGCGTGATGGCCTCCAGCCGCTTGCGCGCGGCTTCGTCGCTGAACACCAGTGCACGCATCTTGGCCCGGTCGAGCGAACCGTCAGCGGCCACGAAGGCCGGGCCAAACGCGGCGGCGATCGGCAGCATCGCGGCACCGTCGGGCGCGGTGACTTGATGTGCGATCGCGTCGGTGTCGACCAGGGTCACGGTGCGCGCACCGAAGCGGTTCGCGATCGTGGTCTTGCCGCTGCCGATACCGCCCGTCAAGCCCACCGAGAGCATGGTGGTCAGACTCCGATCATCGTCAGGTAGAACGGCGGACCGTGCAGCAAGGTGAGAATGCCGCCCAGCGCAAGGAATGGTCCGAACGGCAGCGGTTCCTCGTAGCGCATGCGACCGCAGCACATCGCCACCAGGCCGACCGCCACGCTGCTAAGGGCGGCGATCAGCAGCACCTGGGGCAGGGCGATCCAGCCGAGCCAAGCACCGAGCGCGGCGAGCAGCTTGAGGTCGCCATAACCGATACCATCGATTCTACGCAGCAGCTTGAAAAGCCAGAACACGCACCAGAGGAATAGGTAGCCGGCGATCACGCCGATCACCGCTTCGCGTAAGTCGACGAACTTGTCCCATAAATTGATGAGTAGCCCGCCCCACAGCAGGGGGAGGGTTATCGAATCGGGCAGGTAGCCAGTATTGATGTCGATCAGGCTTATCGCCAGAAGCATCGCGCAGAGACCGAAGACCGCCAGCGCCGCTGGGCCGGGGCCGAACACGGCCAGCGAGGCTACCGCCAGCAGGCCGGAAGATAGCTCGACCAGTGGATAGCGCGGGCTGGTGGGTGCGCGGCATTGGGCGCATCGCCCGCGCAATACTAGATAGCTCAGCACCGGCACGCTTTCCAAGGCGCGCAGCACATGGCCGCAATGAGGGCATGCGCTGCGCGGCGCCCACAGGCCGTAACGCGTCGGCAGCTGGTCGTCTGGCATCGGGTCGCCGCCGGTGGCCTTAGCGAGTTTGGCCTGCCAAGCCCGCTGCATCATAATCGGTACACGATACGTAACCACGTTTAGGAAGCTGCCGCTCACCAGCCCGATCATGGTCGCTAACACGTAGCGGACGGCAGCCGGCAACTCGGCGAACGCGAGCGAAGGATCGGCAAGGGCGAAGGATGAAGTCATCAGGAAGGTTTGGGGGAAAGTGAGTCCGGCGAGAGTCGTAACCCGGAGAGATGCTACAGCACGTTTCCGAGCGGGACGATCGCTGGATCAATAAAACTCCACTAATACGTCCCCCCAGCAAGACGAGCACGATCACTACCAATGCCTCCTCACAGGGCGTTGTTGCATAAATCGAACGTGAGGACGCCATGGCATCGGACGGGCATAATTCAGGCGATACGAACGGATTGCGGACGGGCGAGGTCCGCCATGCGGTTTATGACGCCGACGCGAACGGCGACCTCGGTCGCCTGCGCGGCGATGTGACGCGCCCAGAGACAGTGGCCGGTGAGGGTCTTGAACCGATACATCGCATTCTCGGCAAGCGATCGCCGGTGGTAGCCACTGTGTTGCTTCCATTCTCGACGACCGTCACGGGCAATTGCATCAACCGCGCCATTACGCCACGCCGCACCGGGCATATCCGCTGGCCAATGAGCGGCACCCTCGCGTGGCGGAATCGAAGGAATAGCACTGCGTGCAGCAATGGCCGCATGGCATGGCTTGGTGTCGTAGGCACCGTCACCGCCGATGCCATCGATTTGTTCTTCGCGTGGAATCTGGTCGAGCAACTTGGCCAGAGCGTCACCGTCAGCCACATTCTGATTCGTCATTAGCGCGGCATGCACTTGACCTGTATTCGCGTTGAGCGCGAGATGGACTTTACGCCACGTGCGCCGCTTCGAGTAGCCGTGCTGGCGCACCTTCCATTCACCTTCTCCATAGACCTTCAGACCGGTGCTGTCGACAACCAGATGGATCGGTTCATTGTCACGAAGGATCGGCAGTTCGACATCAAGCGTTTTTGCCCGGCGACAGAGCGTGGTGTAATTCGGCACGGCGTTGTTGCATAAATCGAGCGAGATCCATTGATGTTTACGCACAACAGTCTCGGGGCCAGATCCCTATCAAGTCAGATTCCAGAGTAACTGCCTAATTTTTTCCAAGAAAATGCGCAAGGACATACACAAGACAGGTGAGCCGAAGGCACGCTACCGTGTCAGGAATTGGGCGGCCTATAATGAAGGCCTAATCAACCGGGGGAACGTAACAATATGGATAGATGAAGCCGTCCTTGCCAGAATACCCGATGCCATACCCACACGTGGTCGCCCGTGTCTATACGGCGATACGCTGATTCAGACATTACTTGGCGTGAAGACCGTCTATCGACTAACGTTGCGCGCCCTGCAAGGTTTCACCCAAAGTCTGCGCGATTTGGCCTTCCCGAGCTTGCCGGTGCTGAATTACACCACGCTCTGTCGCCGGGCAAAAACGCTTGATGTCGAACTGCCGATCCTTCGTGACAATGAACCGATCTATCTGGTTGTCGACAGCACCGGTCTGAAGGTCTATGGAGAAGGTGAATGGAAGGTGCGCCAGCACGGCTACTCGAAGCGGCGCACGTGGCGTAAAGTCCATCTCGCGCTCAACGCGAATACGGGTCAAGTGCATGCCGCGCTAATGACGAATCAGAATGTGGCTGACGGTGACGCTCTGGCCAAGTTGCTCGACCAGATTCCACGCGAAGAACAAATCGATGTCATCGGCGGTGACGGTGCCTACGACACCAAGCCATGCCATGCGGCCATTGCTGCACGCAGTGCTATTCCTTCGATTCCGCCACGCGAGGGTGCCGTTCATTGGCCAGCGGATATGCCCGGTGCGGCGTGGCGTAATGGCGCGGTTGATGCAATTGCCCGTGACGGTCGTCGAGAATGGAAGCAAGACAGTGGCTACCACCGCCGATCGCTTGCCGAGAATGCGATCTATCGGTTCAAGACCCTCACCGGCAACTGTCTCTGGGCGCGTCACATCGCCTCGCAGGCGACCGAGGTCTCCATTCGCGTCGGCGTCATCAACCGTATGGCGGACCTCGCTCGTCCGCAATCCGTTCCATTACGTCCTCACGCATCGATTGATGCAACAACGCCACGGGGCGAAGGAAAACAGGCGGCGTGCCCGGATCATGCTCTGGCCTGGGGGATCTCGATCTTGACCTCGAGCACCTCGAGGTCGTCCTGGCGCTCGAGACTGACACAAATATCGTCATTCGAGATCTTGACGTACTTCGAGATGACGTCGAGCAGTTCTTTCTGCAGCGCCGGAAGGTAGTCCGCCGGTGGGAGGCCGCCGATACGCTCGTGCGCGATGATCAGTTGCAGGCGCTCTTTCGCGACGGCGGCAGACCTCTTCTCCCCGAGGAGGAAGGACAGGATCGACATGATGCGCCTCCTTTACTTGCTGCCGAAAAGGCGTTGCAGCAGGCCCGGCTTCGAGTAGTCGACGAAACGCATCGTCTTTTCCTCGCCGAGGAAGCGCGAAACCACGTCCTTGTAAGCCTCGGCGACGTCGGTGCCGTCGAGGTGCACGACCGGCAGGCCCTGGTTGGAGGCATGCAGCACCGCCTCCGATTCCGGGATCACGCCGATCAGTTGGATGCGCAGGATCTCGCCGATGTCCTCCAGCGAGAGCATCTCGCCTGCGCTGACGCGCTTCCTGTTGTAGCGCGTGATTAGCAGGTGCTCCTTGATCGGCTCGCCGCCGTTAGCCGCGCGCTTGGTCTTCGAGGCAAGGATGCCAAGGATGCGGTCCGAGTCGCGCACCGAAGACACTTCCGGGTTGGTCACTACTACCGCCTCGTCGGCGAAGTACATCGCGTACAGCGCGCCCGACTCGATGCCGCCGGCGAATCGCAGACGATGTAGCCGAAGTCCATCGAGACCAAGTCGTTGATGACTTTCTCGACGCCTTCGCGAGTGAGCGCATCCTTGTCGCGTGTTTGAGAGGCCGGCAGGATGAACAAGTTCTCGCACTTCTTGTCCTTGATCAGTGCCTGGTTCAGGTTTGCCTCGCCCTGGATCACGTTGACCAAGTCATACACCACGCGGCGCTCGCAGCCCATGATGAGATCGAGGTTGCGCAGGCCGACGTCGAAGTCGATCACGGCTGTCTTATTGCCGCGCAGCGCGAGCCCGCAGGCGAAGCTCGCGCTCGTCGTCGTCTTGCCGACACCGCCCTTACCCGAAGTCACCACGATGATTTTTGCCATTACCCTGCCTTGTGTTCGTCAATGAGGTCCGCTCGATCCGTGGCCGCGTCGCTCGCTCGCGCTCAGGTCAGCCGCAACGGCTCGATCATCAGTTTCTCGTCCTCGAGCCGGATCTGCACCGATTTGCCGACTACCCCGGCTGGCAACGGGTTCTCCGTGGTTCGATAGATACCGGCAATCGAAATGAGTTCCGGCTCCAGGCACGTACAGAAAATGCGCGCGTCGTAATTGCCGAGCACGCCGGCCAGCGCACGACCGCGCAGCGGCGCATAGACGTGAATATTGCCCTCGGCGATCACCTCGGCACCGTTGCTGACCGGAGCGAGCACCACTAGGTCGCCCTTCGAATAGCTCTGTTGGCCAGAACGCAGCGGCCGATCGATCACCAGCGTCTGCGGTGGGCAGCCCGAGACTGCCGCCGCGGTCTCCGCCACGGAGGCCGCGACAGTGGGTTCCGACGCGACGACAGCGACCTTAGCCACGCCAGCGGCAGGTGTCGACGAAACCTCAGTCGCCGATGCCTCATCCTGTGCCGGCTTAGCGGTCGGTACTCGGAGATCGCGAACCTCCAGCAGCGGCAGCCCGCCTGCGGCGGTCGCCCAGCCATGCTGCTCTGGCGGCGCGACCACGCCGATTGGACACATCCGCACGTCATTCAGCATTGTCCGGAGGTCGTCGAGCGAGACTCGCTCGTCCTCAGGCATGCGCCGTACGTCGATCGCCACTACCTCCTCGGCGAAAAATTCCGGCGTCGCCTCGAAACGCTTGACCAGTTCGGCCCGAAGAATATCGAGATCCGCCGTCTTGACGACAAAAAGCAAGGAGTTTATCGAGCCGCTACGAAGCTCAAAGAATGACGATTTTTGAAGTGACATGGGGAGCCTGAAAAAATTTTTTGTGTATTTTATAGGCGTCCTGGCGGCGTTGTTGCATAAATCGAGCGAGATCCGTTGACGTTTACGCGCAACGGTCGCGGGGCCAGCCCCTTATCAAGTCAGATTCCAGAGTAACTGCCTATTTTTTGCCAAGAAAATTCGCAAGGACATACACAAGACAGGTAAGCCGAAGACACGCTACCGTGTCAGGAATTGGGCGGCCTATCATGAAGGCCTGATCAACCGGGGGGACGTAACAATATGGATAGATGAAGCCGTCCTTGCCAGAATACCCGATGCCATACCCGCACGTGGTCGCCCGTGTCTATACGGCGATACGCTGATTCAGGCATTACTTGGCGTGAAGACCGTCTATCGACTGACGTGGCGCGCCCTGCAAGGTTTCACAAAAGTCTGCGCGATCTGGCCTTCCCTAGCTTGCCGGTGCCGAATTACACCACGCTCTGTCGCCGGGCAAAAACGCTTGATGTCAAACTGCCGATCCTTCGTGACAATGAACCGATCCATCTGGTTGTTGACAGCACCGGTCTGAAAGTCTATGGAGAAGGTGAATGGAAGGTGCGCCAGCACGGCTACTCGAAGCGGCGCACGTGGCGTAAAGTCCATCTCGCGCTCAACGCCAATACGGGTCAAGTGCATGCCGCGCTAATGACGAATCAGAATGTGGCTGACGGTGACGCTCTGGCCAAGTTGCTCGACCAGATTCCACGCGAAGAACAGATCGATGTCATCAGCGGTGATGGTGCCTACGACACCGAGCCATGCCATGCGGCCATTGCTGCACGCAGTGCTATTCCTGCGATGCCGCCACGCCAGGGTGCCGCTCATTGGCCCGCGGATATGCCCGGTGCGGCGTGGCGTAATGGCGCGGTTGATGCAATTGCCCGTGACGGTCGTCGAAATAGAAGCAAGACAGTGGCTACCACCGGAGATCGCTTTCCGAGAATGCGATGTATATCGGTTCAAGACCCTCACCGGCAACTGTCTCTGGGCGCATCACATCGACGCGCAGGCGACCGAGAGGTCGCCGTTCGAGTCGGCGTCATCAACCGCATGGCGGACCGCGCTCGTCCGCAATCCGTTCGGATCGCCTGAAATTATGCCCGTCGATGCCATTGCGTCCTCACTTTTGATTTATGCAACAACGTCATTTCAAGATTACAAATTGTGCGGATCGATAGATTTATACAACAATGCCCCTTTGGGCCGCTCGTCAGAATGTGAATAGACCCTAAAAAACACGAGCCGCCGCAGGGGGCTTGCAGACCGCAAACGACAACAGCCCGCCTTCCGAAAGATACGGGCCGAGTTACCCGGCACCCGATGGCTTACTGCTGGGCGAGTGCCCCGGCGCGGACGCGCGAGTAGCGATTCAGGATCGGGATCATCTGCGCGTAGATCTTCGGGTTCGCCGCGACGATTTCATGACGGTCTAGGAAGTCGGCGTCGCCGTGGTAGTTGCCGACCAGGCCGCCGGCCTCGGTGATTAGGAGGCTGCCTGCGGCCATGTCCCAGATGCTGATGCCCTGCTCAAAGAAGGCGTCCAGGCGTCCTGCGGCGACATTAGCCAGATCCAGCGCGGCCGCGGCCGGGCGGCGCAGCCCCGTGCAAGCCTGGGTCATCTCGACGAACAGACACATATAGGCCTCGAGGCCGTCCTTCTCGCGAAAAGGGAAGCCCGTGCCAACTAGCGCGTCCGATAGGCGGTCGCGGCGACCGACGCGGATGCGGCGGTCGTTCAGAAAGGTGCCGCGACCGCGCGTGGCCGTGAATAGGTCGTTGTTGTTCGGGTCGTAGACTACCGCCTGCTGCACCACGCCGCGATACGCGAGCGCAATCGAGACGCAGTAGTAAGGGAAGCCGTGGATGAAGTTGGTAGTGCCGTCGAGCGGATCGATGATCCAGACGAATTCGGACTCGTTGTCTGACTTGCCCGATTCCTCGGCGAGGATCGCGTGGTTGGGGTAAGCCGTCTTCAGCATACCGATGATAGCCTCTTCCGAGGCCTTGTCGACTTCCGTCACGAAATCGTTTTGCTGCTTTTTGCGGATCTCGATCATGTCAAGATCGAGCGAGGCGCGGTTGATGATCTGTCCGGCTCGACGCGCAGCCTTGACAGCAATATTGAGCATGGGATGCATGAAACTAGATCCTGTAGCCGGCGGCACAGGGCCGCCACGAGGTGACTGGAACCGGCGAAGCGCGCCCGCCGCAAGGCGGACTAACGTGTTTCTTCGACGGAAGACGCGCATTGGCAAAGAACGGAGTACCAGGCGGCGGACAGCCTCCGCAAACGGGGAGGCGGGGCGGTCAGCGAGCGCGGAGAGGGGCGGTTGTTGCATAAATCGAGCGCGAGGACGCAATGGTATTGACGGAGATAATTTCAGGCGATACGAACGGATTGCGGATCAATAGTCGATTTGAGCGCAAACATGTCCGATTCGCGATAAGTCATCACGCCTAGCTTAGAGCGTCCGTTCGCTCACAATCTCGCACGCCGCAGATAACGCGCCAAACGGACGACTCCGGCACTTTGAGAAGTTCCTATGCGTCAAGTGAGTGCACCCCACCTGCCGGGCACCCCCCAAAAAACTAACTGGAGCCGGGCTCGAATCGTCTGCGCATCGTTTAAGACGCGCGGCACCTGTAAAAAGCGCGCTCAGGCAAACAGCAGCGAGCGCAGCACTAAGGGCAGGATCCCGCCGTGCTTGTAATAGTCCACCTCGATCGGCGTGTCTACGCGCAGCAGCACCGGCACGCGCTTGGTCTCGCCATTCTTGTAGTGGGTCACCAGGGTGACATCCTGCTGCGGCTTGAAGTTGTCGTCGAGGTCTTCCACGTCGTAGGTTTCCTCACCGGTGATGCCGAGCGACTGAACGCTGTCCGAGTCCTTGAACTGCAGCGGCAGAACGCCCATGCCAACGAGGTTCGAGCGGTGAATCCGCTCGAAGCTGCGCGCTACCACAGCTTTCACGCCGAGCAGCTGTGTGCCCTTGGCGGCCCAGTCGCGCGATGAACCTGTGCCGTATTCCTCGCCGGCGAAAATCATGGTCGGCAGACCAGCGTCGACGTACTTCATCGCCGCGTCGTAGATCGAAAGCTGTTCGCCGCTCGGCTGGTGGATTGTCAGGCCACCCTCGACTCGCGAGCCGTCGGCCTTGGCGGGGATCATCAGGTTCTTGATCCGCACGTTGCCGAAGGTGCCGCGCATCATCACGTCATGGTTACCGCGACGCGAGCCGTAGCTGTTGAAGTCGGCCTCCTGCACCCCGTTCTCCTTCAGCCAGAGACCGGCTGGCGAGTCTTCTTTGATCGAGCCGGCCGGACTGATGTGGTCGGTGGTCACCGAGTCGCCGAACACACCGAGCGCGCGTGCGCCTTTGACCGGCGTGATCGAGTCCGACGGCTGCATCGGGAAGTCCTTGCTGAAGAATGGCGGCTCGGCGATGTAGGTCGACTTCGGCCAGCCGTAGACCTGGCTCGTCTCGCCCTTGATCTTGCTCCACAGGTCGCCCTTCTTGGTCAGCTGTGAATAGTTCGATTCAAAGTCCTTCGGGTCGAGCGCGTACTTCAGCAGCAAGTGGATTTCCTCGCTGGTAGGCCAGATGTCACCGAGGTAGATGTCGCGGTCTCCCTTGCCCTTGCCAACTGGTTCCGTCATCAGGTCACACGTGATGGTGCCGGCGATCGCATAGGCCACCACCAGCGGTGGAGAGGCCAGGAAGTTAGCGCGGATATTCGGGTGGATGCGCGCCTCGAAGTTACGGTTACCCGACAGCACGGCCGCGGCTACGATGTCGTTCTTGACGATCGCTTCGTTCAGTTCCGGAGTCAGGTCGCCTGCGTTGCCGATACAGGTCGTACAGCCGTAGGCGGCTAGTTCGAAGCCGAGCTTGCTCAGGTAGGGCTGCAGGCCCGTCTTGGTCAGGTACTCGGTGACAATGCGTGATCCCGGTGCCAGCGAAGTCTTGATGTGCGTGGCGACCGTCAGGCCGGCTTCCACTGCCTTCCTGGCCAAGAGGCCTGCGGCCAGCAGCACGCTCGGGTTCGAGGTATTGGTGCAGGAGGTGATCGCGGCGATTAGGATGTCGCCATTCTTCACGTTTATGCCGGTTCTGGTGGTGTATTGCGCACTCAGGTCCTCGGCCTTCTTATTGAAGCCGTTTTCTGCGACTGGCTTCGAGAATAGGTCAGCAAAGGTTGATTTGACGTAGCTTATCTCGATGCGGTCCTGCGGACGCTTCGGGCCGGCCAGCGACGGCACGACGGTAGACAGGTTGAGCGTGAGCGACCTGGTGTAGTCGATTTCGCCGGCCTTGGGCACGCCGAACAGCTTTTGGGCCTTAAAATAGTTCTCAAAGGCGACGATCTCGGCTTTGGTGCGACCGGTGCCCTCGAAGTACTCGATGGTCTTCTCGTCGACCGGAAAGAAGCCCATGGTCGCACCGTACTCGGGTGCCATATTGGCGATCGTGGCGCGATCCGGCAGCGACAGCGAGGCCGTGCCTTCGCCGAAGAACTCGACGAACTTGCCCACCACCTTTTCCTTGCGCAGCATTTCCGTGATAGTCAGCACCAGGTCGGTAGCTGTCACACCTTCGCGCAGCTTGCCTTTCAACTCAACGCCGACCACGTCTGGCGTGAGGAAGTACGCCGGTTGGCCGAGCATGCCGGCTTCCGCCTCGATGCCGCCCACGCCCCAGCCCACCACACCGATGCCGTTGATCATGGTGGTGTGGCTGTCAGTGCCGACCAGCGTGTCGGGGTAGTACACGGTGTCAGCGCCTTCAGTCTTCTTGTGTACGCCGCGCGCCAGGTACTCAAGGTTGACCTGGTGGACGATGCCGATGCCCGGGGGTACCACGCTGAAGGTCTCGAAGGCCTGCATGCCCCACTTCATGAACTGGTAGCGCTCGTTGTTGCGCTGGAATTCTAGCTTCATATTCAGATCGAGCGCGTTCTTCTGGCGGAAGTAGTCGATCTGTACCGAGTGATCGATCACCAGATCGACCGGGACCAGCGGTTCGATCTTCTTCGGGTCCTGTCCGGCGCGCTGCGCCACACCGCGCATGGCTGCGATGTCTGCGAGCAGCGGAACGCCCGTAAAATCCTGAAGCACCACGCGCGCGACTACGAACGGGATCTCGTCGACGCGCTTGGCATCGGGCTTCCAGTGCGCCAGATGCTCGATGTGTTCCTCGGTGATTTTTTTGCCGTCATAGTTGCGCAGCAACGATTCAAGCACCAGACGGATAGACACCGGCAGGCGCTCGATCTTGGTCTTCAGTGCCTTGCCGAGCAGGGGCAGGGAATAGAATTTGCCTTTCCCGGAACCGCTATCAAATTCCTTGAGGGTTTTGTGGAGATTGTGGGCCATAGTGTTTCCCTGGTTTCCTAGGTTGAGGCGAGGAAAGATGTCCTGTATCTGACGCTTAGATTCCATACAAGTCGAGGCGTTGTTGCATGAATCGGGCGTGAAGACGCAATGGCATCGACGGGATAATTTCAGGCGATACGAACGGATTGCGGACGAGCGAGGTCCGCCATACGGTTGATGACGCCGACGCGAATGGAGACCTCGGTCGCCTGCGCCTCGATGTGACGCGACCAGAGACAGTTGCCGGTGAGGGTCTTGAACCGATACATCGCATTCTCGGCAAGCGATCGCCGGTGGTAGCCACTGTCTTGCTTCCATTCTCGACGACCGTCACGGGCAATTGCATCAACCGCGCCATTACGCCACGCCGCACCGGGCATATCCGCTGGCCAATGAACGGCACACGCGCGTGGCGGAATCGAAGGAATAGCACTGCGTGCAGCAATGGCTGCATAGCATGGCTTTGTGTCGTAGGCACCATCACCGCCGATGACGTCGATTTGTTCTTCGCGTGGAATCTGGTCGAGCAACTTGGCCAGAGCGTCACCGTCAGCCACATTCTGATTCGTCATTCGCGCGGCATGCACTTGACCCGTATTCGCGTTGAGCGCGAGATGGACTTTACGCCACGTGCGCCGCTTCGAATAGCCGTGCTGGCGCACCTTCCATGCACCTTCTCCATAGACCTTCAGACCGGTGCTGTCGACAACCAGATGGATCGGTTCATTGTCACGAAGGGTCGGCAGTTCGATATCAAGCGTTTTTGCCCGGCGACAGAGCGTGGTGTAATTCGGCACCGGCAAGCTCGGGAAGGCCAGATCGCGCAGACTTTGGGTGAAACCTTGCAGGGCGCGCAACGTCAGTCGATAGACGGTCTTCACGCCAAGTAATGCCTGAATCAGCGTATCGCCGTATAGACACGGGCGACCACGTGTGGGTATGGCATCGGGTATTCTGGCAAGGACGGCTTCATCTATCCATATTGTTACGTCCCCCCGGTTGATCAGGCCTTCATTATAGGCCGCCCAATTCCTGACACGGTAGCATGCCTTCGGCTCACCTTCCTTGTGTATGTCCTTGCGCATTTTCTTGGCAAAAATTAGGCAGTTACTCTGGAATCTGACTTGATAGGAGGCTGGCCCAGCGACCGTTGCGCGTAAACGTCAACGGATCTCGCTCGATTTATGCAACAACGCCATGCGGATCTGAAAGCGAACGTGACGAAGCAGGCTCCGGCCCAAACCAAGGGGCATCTCAAGAAAGCCGTCATCATCCACCTGCGTCGTCTCCAGAAATCACCAAAGCGTGTCGCTCTCTATTTCATGCAGAAACTGATTCGCTATGCAAATTTATTCAAGATTATATATTTCTTATAAATCTACAACAACGCTTCGTGCGGCTTCAACATCATGATTCAACTGATCGTCGGGCTCGGCAATCCGGGTACTGAATACACGGCGACGCGCCACAATGCCGGCTGCTGGCTGGTCGACCAGCTCGCGCGCAAAGCTGGTGGAGCGACGCTGCGGGAGGAACGACGCTTCCACGGCCATTACGCCAAGGCACGGCTATATGGCGAGGAAGTTCACTTGCTCGAGCCGCAGACCTACATGAACTGCTCCGGCCAGTCGGTGGTGGCAGTGGCGCAGTTCTTCAAGATCCTGCCCGACGAGATCTTGGTCGCGCATGATGAGCTCGACCTGCCGCCCGGCTCGGTCAAGCTCAAGTTCGGCGGCGGCAGTGGCGGCCACAACGGCCTGAAAGACATCTCGGCACACCTATCCTCACAGCAATACTGGCGGCTGCGGATCGGCATCGGCCATCCGCGCGAGCTGATGCCTGAGGGCACGCGTGCCAGCATCAAGCCCGACGTAGCGAACTTCGTGCTGAAGCCGCCGAGCCGTGAGGAACAAAAGATGATCGACGCCTCGATCGAGCGCTCGCTCGCGGTGATGCTGATCTTAGTGAAGGGCAAAATCGATCGCGCGGTGGCGTTGTTGCATAAATCGAGCGAGATCTGTTGACGTTTACGCGCAACGGTCACGGGGCCAGCCCCCTATCAAATCAGATTCCAGAGTAACTGCCTATTTCTTGCCAAAAAAATGCGCAAGGAGGCGTTGTTGCATAAATCGAGTGTGAGGACGCAATGGCGTTGTTGCATAAATCGAACGTGAGGACGCCATGGCATCGGACGGGCATAATTCAGGCGATACGAACGGATTGCGGACGAGCGAGGTCCGCCATGCGGTTGATGACGCCGACGCGAATGGAGACCTCGGTCGCCTGCGCCTCGATGTGACGCGACCAGAGACAGTTGCCGGTGAGGGTCTTGAACCGATACATCGCATTCTCGGCAAGCGATCGCCGGTGGGAGCCACTGTCTTGCTTCCATTCTCGACGACCGTCACGGGCAATTGCATCAACCGCGCCATTACGCCACGCCGCACCGGGCATATCCGCTGGCCAATGCACGGCACCCTCGCGTGGCGGAATCGCAGGAATAGCACTGCGTGCAGCAATGGCCGCATGGCATGGCTTTGTGTCGTAGGCACCATCACCGCCGATGACATTGATTTGTTTTTCGCGTGGAATCTGGTCGAGCAACTTGGCCAGAGCGTCACCGTCAGCCACATTCTGATTCGTCATTAGCGCGGCATGCACTTGACCCGTATTCGCGTTGAGCGCGAGATGGACTTTACGCCACGTGCGCCGCTTCGAGTAGCCGTGCTGGCGCACCTTCCCCATTCACCTGCTCTATAGACCTTCAGACCGGTGCTGTCGACAACCAGAGGCGTTGTTGCATAAATCGAGCGAGATCCGTTGACGTTTACGCGCAACGGTCGCGGGGCCAGCCTCCTATCAAGTCAGATTCCACAGTAATTGCCTAATTTTTGCCAAGAAAATGCGCAAGGACATACACAAGAAAGGTGAGCCGAAGGCACGCTACCGTGTCAGGAATTAGGCGGCCTATAATGAAGGCCTGATCAACCGGGGGAACGTAACAATATGGATAGATGAAGCCGTCCTTGCCAGAATACCCGATGCCATACCCACACGTGGTCGCCCGTGTCTATACGGCGATACGCTGATTCAGGCATTACTTGGCGTGAAGACCGTCTATCGACTGACGTTGCGCGCCCTGCAAGGTTTCACCCAAAGTCTGCGCGATCTGGCCTTCCCGAGCTTGCCGGTGCCGAATTACACCACGCTCTGTCGCCGGGCCAAAACGCTTGATGTCAAACTGCCGATCCTTCGTGACAATGAACCAGATCCATCTGGTTGTCGACAGCACCGGTCTGAAGGTCTATGGAGAAGGTGAATGGAAGGTGCGCCAGCACGGCTACTCGAAGCGGCGCACGTGGCGTAAAGTCCATCTCGCGCTCAACGCGAATACGGGTCAAGTGCATGCCGCGCTAATGACAAATCAGAATGTGGCTGACGGTGACGCTCTGGCCAAGTTGCTCGACCAAATTCCACGCGAAAAAAAATCAATGTGGCGTTGTTGCATAAATCATGCGCGAGGACGCAATGGCATCGACGGGCATATTGATCACGAATTTCGGATCAATAATTTCAGGCGATATGAACGGATTGCGGACGAGCGAGGTCCGCAATCCGTTCCATTGCGTCCTCACACTCGATTTATGCAACAACGCCAATCAATGTCATCGGCGGCGGTGCCTACGACACCAAGCCATGCCATGCGGCCATTACACGCAGTGCTGTTCTTTCGATTCTGCCACGCGAGGGTGCCGCTCATTGGCCAGGGGATACACCCGGTGCGGCGTGGCGTAACGGCGCAGTTGATGCAATTGCCCGTGACGGTCGTCGAGAATGGAAGAAAGACAGTGGCTACCACCGGCGATCGCTTGCCGAAAATGCGATGTATCGGTTTAAGGCGCTCACCGGAAACTATCTCTGGGCGCGTCACATCGACGCGCAGGCGACCGGGGTTGCCGTTCGCGTCGGCGTAATCAACCGCATGAGGCGGACCTCACTCGTCCGCAATCCGTTGTGTATCGCCTGAAATTAAGCTAGTCCATGTCATTGCTTCCCCTCGCTAGATTTATGCAACAACGCATCGTAATATGCTGGATTACTATTCGTCAGCTTCGCCCCACATGTCCAGACCGACCGACTGCGCGTCAAAAGACTCTACCACCGCGCCAGTCGGCATCTTCGATTCTGGGCTAGGCGGTCTCTCGGTACTGCGCGCCTTGCGCGCGCAGCTTCCAGAGGAATCCTTCGTCTACGTCGCCGATTCGCGCCATGCGCCTTATGGCGAGCGCTACGACGCCTTTATCATCGAACGTACGCTGGCGATTGGTGAATGGCTGGCTGCGCCCGGTGCCAAGGCGCTAGTGGTGGCCTGCAACACAGCCACCGCGCAGTCGATCGGCGTGGTGCGTGAGAAACTCTCGATTCCGCTGGTGGGCGTCGAGCCTGGCATCAAGCCGGCCACCCTCGCTTCGCGTAGTCGGGTGGCCGGCGTGCTGGCCACCGCCGCGACGCTGCGCAGTGCGCGCTTCGAATCTCTGATCGAACGCTACGCCGCTGACTGCCGCTTCCTGCGCCAGCCTGGCCATGGGCTGGTGGAGGCGATCGAACGCGGGGATACCGGCTCGCCCGCGCTGCGCGCCCTGCTCGCCGGCTATCTCGAGCCGATGCTGGCCGCCGGTGCCGACACGCTGGTGCTCGGCTGCACCCATTACCCCTTCCTCGATGCAACAATCCGCGAATTGACTCAGGATTGTCTGACCCTGATTGACACCAGCGAGGCGATCGCACGACAGCTCGCGCGCGTGCTCGCTGAGCACGGCCTGTGCGCGCCGTCTGGCGCTGCTGCTCGCCCGCCACGGCTGTATTCGACCGATGACGGCAGTCGCCTTCAGGCGTTCGCGACCGCCCTGCTGGGCCTTGACACGCCGGCCACCGAGACGGTAGAGATTGCTTCGCCGCGCTGCGCTGTATATAGCTCCCTACCAGCCTAAGCCGCCTGCCTGACAGGCTTGCCACGCGATTTGGACATACACAAGAAAGGTGAGCCGAAGGCACGCTACCGTGTCAGAAATTGGGCGGCCTATAATGAAGGCCTGATCAACCGGTGGAACGTGACGATATGGATAGATGAAGCCGTCCTTGCCAAAATACCCGACGGGGGGCCATATCCACGCGTGGTCGACCACGTCTATACGGGGCAATACGCTGATTCAGACATTACTTGGCGTGAAGACCGTCTATCGACTAACGTTGCGCGCCTTGCAAGGTTTTACCCAAAGTCTGCGCGATTTGGCCTTCCCGAGCTTGCCGGTGCCGAATTACACCACGCTCTGTCGCCGGGCAAAAACGCTTGATGTCGAACTGCCGATCCTTCGTGACAATGAACCGATCTATCTGGTTGTCGACAGCACCGGTCTGAAGGTCTATGGAGAAGGTGAATGGAAGGTGCGCCAGCACGGCTACTCGAAGCGGCGCACGTGGCGTAAAGTCCATCTCGCGCTCAACGCGAATACGGGTCAAGTGCATGCCGCGCTAATGACGAATCAGAATGTGGCTGACGGTGACGCTCTGGCCAAGTTGCTCGACCAGATTCCACGCGAAGAACAAATCGATGTCATCGGCGGTGATGGTGCCTACGACACCAAGCCATGCCATGCGGCCATTGCTGCACGCAGTGCTATTCCTTCGATTCCGCCACGCGAGGGTGCTGCTCATTGGCCAGCGGATATGCTCGGTGCGGCGTGGCGTAATGGGCCGGTTGATGCACTTGCCCGTGACGGTCGTCGAAAATGGCACCAAGACAGCGGCTACCACCGGCGATCGCTTGCCGAGAATGCGATGTATCGGTTCCAGACCCTCACCGGCAACTGTCTCTGGGCGCGTCACATCGACGCGCAGGCGACCGGGGTCGCCGTTCGCATCGGCGTAATCAACCGCATGGCGGACCTCTCTCGTCCGCAATCCGTTTGTATCGCCTGAAATTATGCCCGTCGATGCCACTGCCTCCTCGCGCTCGATTTATGTAACAACGCCCCAGGCGACAACTATTCTGACGCGGGGTCACTTCCCGTAGTGACAAGCACTGCCTACGTTTTTCGCTTTGCGCGGAGTGTCAAGTATTGAATAAAAAATCATTAAAATCAATGTGATATAGATTAAAAATTAATGATATCCACAGGTTTGCCAACAAAAACTGTGGATAACTCTGGCTTTGTCGGATTTGGGCGGTACCCCATTCGTAGTTGTAGGTAGCGTTCTCTCCAGAAATCGGCGTTGTTGCATAAATCGAGCGTGAGGACGCAATGGCATCGACAGGCGATGCTCAGTTCACGTTCTTATTCAGCGCCGGCGGCAGACCTTCCAACAGATCGGCCATTTCTTTGGCGTGCTCTTCCTCCACCGCGAGGATTTGCTCAAATACGCGGCGCGTGGTTGGATCCCGATCGCCAATGTACTGGATCATCTCGAGATAGCTATCGATCGCGATGCGCTCGGCCACTAGGTCTTCGTTGATCATCTCGACCAGCGTGCCGCCTTCCACGTACTCGGCATGGCTGTGCTTCGCGAGTTGGTTCGGTGCGAGATCTGGGCTGCCGCCGAGCTGGACGATGCGCGCCGCGATCGTATCTGCGTGGCTTTGTTCCTCGTTCGAGTGCGCGAGGAATTCTTCGGCGATGCCAGACGAGTGGATGCCCTTGGCCATGAAGTGATGGTGCCGATAGCGCAGCATGCAGACGATCTCGGTGGCCAGCGCCTCGTTGAGCAGGCGCAGCACCGTTTCGCGGTCCGCGTGGTAACCGGCGGTCACAGCACCTTCGTCGACATGCTGGCGGGCGCGTTCGCGCAGGGTTTTCACATCCGTCAATTGCGTATTGTGGGCCATCGCAGTTCCTCTTTAGCGGTTTGTCAAATAAGACGTCGGCTGGCATCTCGCCGTGGGGCTAAGCCGGCTGCCTCCGGCGATAATCAAGCAGGAGCCGTGCCTGTTGCAGCAAGAAAACGTGGCGAGCGCGATGCCGCAGAGCTTTGTGCGAGCGCGCACGACGGCGCTGATTGGAAGGGCCTTGTGGCGCAAGCATGGGCGAGCTTGGCGGGAAGCGCTTTGTAATTTATACAGCGTTGTTGCATAAATCGAGCGCGAGGACGCAATGGCATCGACGGGCATATTGATCACGAATTTCGGATCAATAATTTCAGGCGATATAAACGGATTGCGGACGAGCGAGGTCCGCAATCCGTTCCATTGCGTCCTCACACTCGATTTATGCAACAACACCCTTCATTCTTGAAGCTGCCCACCGCTTTACAATATTCGCCCTTAATCTGCTCGCCGGAACCGTTCGCCGTGGCTGCGTCCCCGTTGTCAGAATTCTCCCTGATCGACCGCTATTTTACGCGCCGTGCACAGCGCTCCAGCGCCTGTGCCGTGCTCGGCATCGGCGATGATTGCGCCTTGCTGGCACCCAAGCCCGGCACGATACTGGCGATTTCGACGGACATGCTGGTGGAAGGCCGGCACTTCTTCCACGAAGTACCGCCGCGCGCGCTCGGCCACAAGACGCTGGCCGTCAACCTCTCTGACCTCGCCGCGATGGGTGCCCAACCACGCGCCTTCACGCTCGCCTTCGCGCTGCCGCGCGCAGACGCCGACTGGCTCGACGCGTTCGCCGACGGTTTGTTTACGATTGCCAATCGGCACGGCTGCGAGCTAGTCGGCGGTGATACTACCAGCGGGCCGCTCAATCTCTGCGTGACCGTGTTCGGCGACGTCGACCCTGAGCGCGCGCTGCGCCGCGACGCGGCATGCGCTGGCGACGAGGTCTGGGTTTCAGGCACGCTCGGCGACGCGCGGGCCGGGCTCGGCGTAGCGCGCGGCGAATGGGCGACCGGAGAGGCCGAGGCTGCGGTATTTCGCCGCGCACTCGAATGGCCTGAGCCGCGCGTCACGCTTGGCCTCGCGCTGGCTGGCGTGGCGCATGCCGCGCTGGATCTTTCCGACGGGCTGGTGGGCGACTTGCGGCACATCCTCGAGCGCTCGAGGGTGGCGGCCGAGATCGACGTCCACGCGGTGCCACGCTCGGCGGCGCTCGCCACGCTTGCGCCCGAGCTGCAGCGGACCTGCACGCTGGCCGGCGGCGATGATTACGAACTCTGCTTCACCGCGCCGGTCGGCGCGCACTCGACCGTGCTGGCCGCCTCCGAGACGAGCGGCGTGCCGGTCACGCGGATTGGCACAATCCGCGCGCTGGCCGCGGGAGAGACGCCCGGGATTCGCTGGCGCGACAGCCAGGGCACGCCGCTCTCGCTGACCCTGCAGGGCTTCGGCCATTTCCATGACGAGCAGTGACCCTCACGCGCGACGGCGTTGTTGCATAAATCGAGCGTGAGGACGCAATGGCAACAACGCCATTAATAACTCCCAAGGGGACACCGCCCGTTTCCACGGAAATACGGATGGAACGATCGCCCGGGTTGCAACGGGGTTGCAACGAGATACAATGCTTCACGGCTAGGGCTTTACAAGCCTGCCTCTGTCACTCTAGAAATGCTGCGAACCGGAAAAATTGTCGAACTTCGTGTAAGGCCCAAGGAATGTGAGCCGAACCGATCCGATCGGTCCATTGCGCTGCTTGCCGATGATGATCTCGGCGGTACCCTTATCGGGGCTGTCCGGGTTGTACACTTCGTCGCGGTAGATGAACAGGATCACGTCTGCATCCTGTTCGATTGCACCTGATTCGCGCAGGTCCGACATTACCGGGCGCTTGTTGGGCCGCTGTTCCAGGCCGCGGTTGAGTTGCGACAATGCGATCAGCGGCACGTCAAGTTCCTTGGCCAGGCTTTTGAGCGAACGTGAGATTGCGGATATTTCCGTGGCACGGTTTTCGCCCTGTGAGGAACCCGTCATCAGCTGCAGATAGTCAACCACGATCAAGCCGAGCTTGCCGCATTGCCGCGCCAGGCGTCGCGCACGCGAGCGCAGTTCCATCGGGTTCAGGCCACCGGTCTCATCGATGAAAAGCTGTGCCTCGCTCATCTTCTGCACAGCATGCGTGAGCTTCGGCCAATCCTCGTCGGTTAGCCTCCCGGTGCGCATCCGGTGGTGGTCGAGCCGACCGACCGAGCCGAGCATACGCATTACCAACTGGCTGCCCGGCATTTCCATCGAGAACACCGCCACTGGCAGGCCGTATTCGACGGCCACGTATTCTCCGACGTTCATCGAGAAGGCGGTGTTGTGTGTGACGACGTAGTCATCGGTAATGTACAGTCGGGTCGGATGCGAAACCGAGATGCACTGCGTTTGCGTGACACGGGTCGGCTCGATCGAGACGATCACCGGCATCTTGCGCCGCGGGCGACCGAATGCCAGGCGCTCGCGCTTGCCCTCGAACAGAAAAAGGCTCTGCGGATCGGAATGACTGATGGTACAACAGGCATGGGCCGTCACGCCGTCACGACGTTCACCCTGATACGTATGAGCCGTCGCCT
This sequence comes from Burkholderia sp., assembly GCA_040954445.1. GTDB lineage: Bacteria > Pseudomonadota > Gammaproteobacteria > Burkholderiales > Burkholderiaceae > Burkholderia > Burkholderia gladioli_A. The sequence goes on from CP144362.1 coordinate 368,060, forward strand.
TCTCGCTGATCGAGCACCAGGCACCGAGCGATCGAGCCAGTTCGCAGACGTCGCGCGCCAGTTGTAGGCTCGCCGTTGAATAACGGACCGTACCCGAGGACTCGACACAGCCTTCAGTATCGAGCAGGCCGCGCAGCAGGTCTAGGCGCACGGACTTCTCGGCATCCAGGTAGGCGCGCGGGATGAACTTTTCATGGCTCATGCAGCCCCACAGACCCAGCGCCTCGAGCGCCTCCTTGAGGGGATTGACCTGCTGGAGCTCGATCTCTCCGCTGGCAGCCCGGCGTTTGATGCGCCAGTCGTACCGGTCCCCGTGCTCGAGTTCGAGGCAGGCATCGACGCGCTCGCGCATCCGCGCCAGGACCGCCTCGACCTTCACGCTGAAGAGCAGCGCAGTGCCGCCCAGCGCGCCGTCACCGAGCAAGGCACCCAGCACCCATCCGTCGACCGGCAAGGGCTCGGCGTGCCCGAACTCCTCTTCGTGCAGGTCGATCCACAGCCGATTGCGATAGCGCTTGCGTGTCAGCAGGGTGCGGATCTCGGCCGTATTCAGCACGCGCGGCTTGTCCCAGCCGCGGTAATGGATGCGCCAGAGGTGCTCGTCGCAGCACTCGGTGGAGCGACCGTCGGAGAAGCGCACGCGATGCACCTGGCGATCGCCCTGCGGATAACGACCGGTGACGAAGGAGGGCTTTCCGTCGATTGAAGCGAGCATGTCGCCTACTCGCAGTTCGCTCATCGTCTTCCAGCCGGTCAGCATCCTGATACGGGCATCAAGCGGCTGGGCCTTGCCCATCGACGGTCGACCGGCCACGATGATTAACTCCCCGCCATGCATCCCCGAGGTCATCCGGTCCAGGTCGAGGAAGCCGGTCGGCGTTCCAGTCACGTCGCTCGGATTGGCCGTATGGTACAGCGTATCGATCCGCTCCACCACCTGGGTCAGTAGAGGCCCGATTTCCAGGAAGCCCTGAGTCCCGCGCGCGCCATCCTCAGCGATCGAAAACACCTTCGACTCAGCCTCGTCGAGCAACTGGCGGATTTCCTTGCCCTGCGGATTGAAGGCGTCGGCGGAAATCTCGTCGGCCACCGACACCAGCCGGCGCAGCACCGCCCGATCGCGTACGATTTCAGCGTAGCGACGGATATTGGCCGCGCTCGGCGTGTTCTGCGCCAGCGCGTTCAAGTAGACAAGGCCGCCCACGTCAGCGGCCTTCCCGGTCGTGACCAGCGCCTCGTAGACGGTCACCACGTCGGCTGGCCGAGTGCCGGCAATAAGCCGACCGATGTGCTCGTAGATCAGCCGGTGGTCGTAGCGGTAGAAATCCTGTTGGGACAGAAAGTCGGCGATACGGTCCCAGGCGGCGTTGTCGAGCAGGAGGCCGCCCAGCACAGATTGCTCGGCATCAACCGAGTGCGGAGGGACTTTCAGCGATTCGAGTTGGAGATCTTGCGGCACGTTCATGACTTGAGATTATCGCGAAATGCGAGGGGGGCAGCGTCGGTCGGATGCGACGGCAAACAGAAAAGGCAGGGCCGGTTTACCGGACCCTGCCCTGTCGTGGCGCGTAGCGATGGAGGCTACCCAGCGTCTGGAGGAATAGCGTGATACTTATGCGTGGTCGCCGGTCACGTTGATCGTGACATCGACGACGACATCCGTATGCAGCGCGACTTGCACGCCGTGCGCGCCGCTCCTCTTCAGCGGGCCTTCAGGAAGACGCACTCGCGCTTTCTCGATGTCGTAGCCTGCCTTCTTCAGCAGTTCGGCGATGTCGCCGCTCGTCACCGCGCCGAACAGACGACCATCGACGCCAGACTTCTGCGTGATCTCGAACGACTGGCCAGCCAGCTGCGCTCCGACTGTCTGCGAGGCGGCTAGCTTCTCTGCGGCGACCTGCTCGAGCACCGTGCGGCGGACTTGGAACTCAGCGATCGCGTCCTTAGTCGCGCGGCGAGCCTTGCGATTCGGGATCAGGAAGTTGCGTGCGTAGCCATCCTTGACCGTGACGATATCGCCGAGGTTGCCCAGGTTCGCGACTTTTTCCAACAGAATGATTTGCATTTAAATGCTCCTGATTGCATCGCTATCCTTAGGCCTGATGCTGGTCCGTGTATGGCAGCAGTGCGAGGAAACGCGCACGCTTGATTGCCGTGTCGAGCTGGCGCTGGTAGTGCGCCTTAGTACCCGTCAGACGCGCCGGCGTGATCTTGCCGTTTTCACCGATGAAGTCCTTCAGCATTTCCGTGTCCTTGTAGTCGATCTGCTCGACGCAGGCTGCTGTGAAGCGGCAAAACTTGTTGCGCTTGAAGAGCGGGTTTTGTTGATGACGACGCTTGTCGAATTTCTTGCTAGTGGGACGGGGCATGATTCAGGCCTTTTCTATGTCTTGCAATGCAGTGATATGAAACACCAGGGTTCGCGCCTTGCGACTCTTTTTCGCTAGAAAACCAGTAAAGCGCGTCTCAACGCCCATCTCACAGGCTTCCAGCTTGCCGCTAGCCTCGCCGACTGCCATCGCCTCGATCGTCAGTTCGACCTGTCGGAGGATGCCTGCTTCGACGACCTCCGTGCGGTGTTGCAGCGTGCAGCTCGCGATCGGAACGCCGGCGGAGGTGTAGCGCAGCGCCTCTCGCTCGACGACGCTTGCGGTCAGTTGCAGTCTGTTCACGGGGTTGACGCAACTCTTTGTGGCTTGACTTTGTGAGTTTTAAGCTTGCGCTTCGTTCGCCTGGGCGGCGACCGCCTTCTTGGCTTCTTCACGCTGCACTTCTTTCATCATCGGCGACGGGCCGGTTTCGGCCTTCTTCATCTTAACGATGAGGTGACGCAATACTGCATCATTAAACTTGAACGCGTGTTCGAGTTCGTCAAGCGTAGTCTGGTCGCACTCGATGTTCAGGCAAACGTAGTGAGCCTTGGCGAGTTTTTCGATCATGTAGCTCAGTTGACGACGGCCCCAGTCCTCGACGCGATGGATCTGACCGCCACGCGTAGTGATCGTGGACTTGTAACGCTCGATCATGGCGGGCACTTGCTCGCTCTGATCGAGGTGCACGATAAAGACGATTTCGTAATGACGCATACACACTCCTTGTGGATTGCAGCCGCCCGGGCAGCTGAACCCAGTGTGGCAAGTAGTAGTTCGACATTGTAGCTAGAACTGGGGACGCAGGCAATGGTTTCCTGCTTTTGTCCGCGAATCGACCCTGTTTTTATTAATTCGCAGTTCGTGATCTTAAAATTGTAGAATCGTCCCTCATGTCTCGTTTTCCATGCTCATCACATGAGGGATGATTTTAGAATTTCAAGATCACGAATTACAAATCAATATTGACCCGTATTCGCGTTGAGCGCGAGATGGCCTTTACGCCACGTGCGCCGCTTCGAGTAGCCGTGCTGGCCCACCTGCCATTCACCTTCTCCATAGACCGGCGTTGTTGCATAAATCGAACGTGAGGACGCCATGGCATCGGACGGGCATAATTCAGGCGATACGAACGGATTGCGGACGAGCGAGGTCCGCCATGCGGTTGATGACGCCGACGCGAATGGCGACCTCGGTCGCCTGCGCGGCGATGTGACGCGCCCAGAGACAGTGGCCGGTGAGGGTCTTGAACCGATACATCGCATTCTCGGCAAGCGATCGCCGGTGGTAGCCACTGTGTTGCTTCCATTCTCGACGACCGTCACGGGCAATTGCATCAACCGCGCCATTACGCCACGCCGCACCGGGCATATCCGCTGGCCAATGAGCGGCACCCTCGCGTGGCGGAATCGAAGGAATAGCACCGCGTGCAGCAATGGCCGCATGGCATGGCTTGGTGTCGTAGGCACCGTCACCGCCAATGACATCGATTTGTTCTTCGCGTGGAATCTGGTCGAGCAACTTGGCCAGAGCGTCACCGTCAGCCACATTCTGATTCGTCATTAGCGCGGCATGCACTTGACCTGTATTCGCGTTGAGCGCGAGATGGACTTTACGCCACGTGCGCCGCTTCGAGTAGCCGTGCTGGCGCACCTTCCATTCACCTTCTCCATAGACCTTCAGACCGGTGCTGTCGACAACCAGATGGATCGGTTCATTGTCACGAAGGATCGGCAGTTCGACATCAAGCGTTTTTGCCCGGCGACAGAGCGTGGTGTAATTCGGCACCGGCCAGCTCGGGAAGGCCAAATCGCGCAGACTTTGGGTGAAACCTTGCAGGGCGCGCAAGGTCAGTCGATAGACGGTCTTCACGCCAAGTAATGCCTGAATCAGCGTATCGCCGTATACACACGGGCGACCACGTGTGGGTATGGCATCGGGCATTCTGGCAAGGACGGCTTCATCTATCCATATTGTTACGTTCCCCCGGTTGATCAGACCTGCATTATAGGCCGCCCAATTCCTGACACGGTAGCGTATCTTCGGCTTACCTGTCTTGTGTATGTCCTTGCGCATTTTCTTGGCAAAAAATAGGCAGTTACTCTGGAATCTGATTTGATAGGGGGCTGGACCCGTGACCGTTGCGCAAACGTCAACAGATCTCGCTCGATTTATGCAACAACGCCTATCGCCTGAAATTATGCCCCGTCGATGCCATTGCGTCCTCACGCATCAATTGATGCAACAACGCCTTTACGCATGTACAATCCAGCATCACACGCAACTGCTGGGCGCCCACCTGCGGGCTTGCGCGGCGTAGAGGACTGGGTATGACAGGCACACAACGCGATCTCATACTCGTCACCGGCGCGTCCGGCTTCGTCGGCTCCGCCGTCGCGCGCATCGCGCAGGCCCGAGGTTATGCTGTGCGCGTGCTGGTGCGCGCCTCAAGCCCGCACACTAACCTCGCCGAACTCGACGCGGAGATCGTTACCGGCGACATGCGCGACGAGGCCTCGATGCGCGAAGCACTGCGCGGGGTGCGCTACCTGATGCACGTGGCCGCCGACTACCGGCTGTGGGCACCCGACCCGCTCGAGATCGAGCGCGCCAACCTGGAGGGTGCGCTCGCAACCATGTGCGCCGCGTTGGCCGAGGGCGTCGAGCGCATTGTGTATACCAGCAGCGTAGCCACGCTCAAGGTGACTGGATCGGGTACCTCGACCGACGAGACTTCGCCGCTCACAGCGGAGCAGGCGATTGGCGTCTACAAGCGCAGCAAAGTGCTAGCCGAGCGCGCGGTAGAGCGGATGATCGCCAAGGACGGGCTACCGGCCGTGATCGTCAATCCGTCGACACCGATTGGCCCGCGCGACGTCAAACCGACGCCGACCGGGCGCCTCATCGTCAAGGCCGCCACCGGCAAGATCCCCGCTTTCGTCGATACCGGCCTGAACCTGGTCCATGTCGACGACGTCGCCCAGGGTCATTTCCTCGCGCTGGAAAAAGGCCGCATCGGCGATCGCTACATCCTCGGCGGCGAGAACCTACCCTTGCAGCAGATGCTAGCCGACATTGCGGGCATGACCAACTACAAGCCGCCCACTATCGCGCTGCTGCGCGGGCCGCTCTATCCGATCGCTTACGGGGCCGAGGCCATCGCCAAGTTCACCAGGCGCGAACCTTTCGTGACGGTAGATGGTCTAAAGATGTCAAAGAATAAGATGTACTTCACGTCGGAGAAGGCCGAACGTGAACTTGCTTACCGCGCTCGCCCGTATCGAGAAGGACTACGCAATGCGCTCGACTGGTTTCGCGATGCGGGCTACCTGTGAAGTGCCTGAAGAAGTGCCTGAAATGCACCAAAGCGGCGTGCCATGCGCCCCGAACCGCGCACGATGCAACGGGTAAAATTGCGGGTCCTATTTAGAGAAAGCACGCATGAACCTGAACGACCAGGTCGACGCGTTCTGTACCGCGTTGTTGCATAAATCTGGCGAGAGCCGGTGATGCTTACGCGCAACGCTCTGGGCGAGTCCTCTATTATCGAGCCCCCTGTTATTGATCCGAAATTCGTTATTTTGAAATTAGAAAATCGTCCCTCATGTCTCATTTTTCAATGCCCCTCACATGAAGGACGATTTTCTAATTTCAAAATAACGAATTTCGGATCAAAAGATTTCGGCTTAAATTCTCGACTTTGGGTAAGAAGATGCGCAGGGACATACGCAAAACATCTGCGCCGAAGGCCATGCTACTGTGCCAGGAACTAGGCGGCCTATAACAGGGCCCAGATCAACTGTGGAATGTGACGATGTGGATAGATGAAGCAGTCCTTGCCAGAATACCCGACGCCATACCCACGCGTGGTCGCCCGTGTTTATACGGCGCTACGCTGATTTAGGTATTATTTGGCGTGAAGACCGCCTATCGACTGACGTTGCGCGCCCTGCAAGGTTTCACCCAAAGTCTGCGTGATCTGGCCTTCCCGAGCTTGCCGGTGCCGAATTACACCACGCTCTGTCGCCGGGAAAAAACGCTTGATGTCGAACTGTTGATCCTTCGCGACAACGAACCGATCCATCTGCTGGTTGACAGCACCGGTCTGAAGGTCTATAGCGAAGATGAATGGAAGCTGTGCCAGCACGGCTACTCGAAGCGGCGCACGTGGCGTAAAGTCCATCTCCGCTCAACGCGAATACGGGTCAAGTGCATGCCGCGCTAATGCCACATCAGAATGTGGCTGACGGTGACGCTCTGGCCAAGTTGCTCGACCAGATTCCACGCGACAAACAAATCGATGTGATCGGCGACGACGGTGCCTACGATACCAAGCCCTGCCATGCGGTCATTGCTGCACGCAGTGCTGTTCCTTCGATTCCGCCACGCGAGGGTGCCGTTCATTGGCCAGCGGATATGCCCGGTGCGGCGTGGCATAATGGCGCGGCTGATGCAATTTCCCGTGACGGTCGTCGAGAATAGAAGAAAGACAGTGACTACCACCGGAGATCGCTTGCCGAGAATGCGATGTATCGGTTCAAGACCCTCACCGGAAACTGTCTCTGAGCGCGTCACATCGACGCGCAGGGGACCGAGGTCGCGCCGTTCGCGTCGGCGTAATCAACCGCATGGCGGACCTCGCTTGTCCGCAATCTGTTCGTATCGCTCGAAATGATGCCCGGCCATGCCATGGAGTCCTCGCGCTCGATTTATGCAACAATTCCGACGGCTTTCTTGAGATGCCCCTTCGTTCGAGTTGGAGCTTGCTTTGTCACGTTCGCTTTCAGATCCGCGTTGAGCATCTCGTCTGGATTGAGATCCGGACTGTACGACGTCAAGTAGAACACCTCAATCTTGTCAAGGTGCTCGGCCAACCACTCCTTGACCGGCTTGGCGTCATGAACCTTTATCAGGTTGTCGAGAATCAAAAACACCTTCTTGCTGCGCAAGTTTTTGATCAGCCTCTTCAGGAAGTCGAGCAGGATGTCTGAGTTCATCACGCCCTCGAATACTTTCCAGCGCGCACCTGGCCGCGGTTTATCATCGTCAACATCACCGACAGGCCTGCGCGTCGGCTCGCCACGCGACGATCGGGTGTCTTGCCCATTGGTGCGTAGGAGTGGCGTCGTACATCATCCGAGCGCAGCTTCATTTCGTCACCCTACGAAATTTCTGCGACTTCTGCTTTTTCCCGACGCGCAATCCCTGGATACGTCTCGTTCAGCCATGCTTGCACCGCTTTCGGTCGCTGCTCGTAGGCCTACTTCATCGGCTTTTGTGGAGTGAAGCAGCCCCAGCGCACCAAATACAAGCCGACACTTTACAACGTCAGCGTCAAACCACCTCGCTGCCGGATCAACTCCCGCACGGCATGTCACGTCCACAACGCGAACGACACCTTCAGCTGGTCCGGAATCTGGTCGTGCAACAGCATGCGAATTTTCACTTCCTGCTGTTCACTCAGGGCTCAGCTTGGGTTCACCGCTTCGCCGCTCGGCTTGTCCCGCAATCCAGCCGCACCTTCTCGGGTGTAACGCTTGCAAATATCGCACACGCCCATGCGCGATAGGATAGGTTCGTATGCTCGACAATCTCGTCGTAGGTCCAAGCCGAGCATGCGCAGGTTGATCACCTGACGTCGTCGCTCTTCACGTGCCGGCGTTGTTGCATAAATCGAGCGAGATCCGTTGACGTTTACGCGCAACGGTCGCGGGGCCAGCCTCCTATCAAGTCAGATTCCAGAGTAACTGCCTAATTTTTGCCAAGAAAATGCGCAAGGACATACACAAGAAAGGTGAGCCGAAGGCACGCTACCGTGTCAGGAATTGGGCAGCCTATAATGAAGGCCTGATCAGCCGGGGGAACGTAACAATATGGATAGATGAAGCCGTCCTTGCCAGAATGCCCGATGCCATACCCACACGTGGTCGCCCGTGTGTATACGGCGATACGCTGATTCAGGCATTACTTGGCGTGAAGACCGTCTATCGACTGACCTTGCGCGCCCTGCAAGGTTTCACCCAAAGTCTGCGCGATTTGGCCTTCCCGAGCTTGCCGGTGCCGAATTACACCACGCTCTGTCGCCGGGCAAAAACGCTTGATGTCGAACTGCCGATCCTTCGTGACAATGAACTGATCCATCTGGTTGTCGACAGCACCGGTCTGAAGGTCTATGGAGAAGGTGAATGGAAGGTGCGCCAGCACGGCTACTCGAAGCGGCGCACGTGGCGTAAAGTCCATCTCGCGCTCAACGCGAATACAGGTCAAGTGCATGCCGCGCTAATGACGAATCAGAATGTGGCTGACGGTGACGCTCTGGCCAAGTTGCTCGACCAGATTCCACGCGAAGAACAAATCGATGTCATCGGCGGTGACGGTGCCTACGACACCAAGCCATGCCATGCGGCCATTGCTGCACGCAGTGCTATTCCTTCGATTCCGCCACGCGAGGGTGCCGCTCATTGGCCAGCGGATATGCCCGGTGCGGCGTGGCGTAATGGCGCGGTTGATGCAATTGCCCGTGACGGTCGTCGAGAATGGAAGCAACACAGTGGCTACCACCGGCGATCGCTTGCCGAGAATGCGATGTATCGGTTCAAGACCCTCACCGGCCACTGTCTCTGGGCGCGTCACATCGCCGCGCAGGCGACCGAGGTCGCCGTTCGCGTCGGCGTCATCAACCGCATGGCGGACCTCGCTCGTCCGCAATCCGTTCGTATCGCCTGAATTATGCCCGTCCGATGCCATGGCGTCCTCACGTTCGATTTATGCAACAACGCCGATCTCATATCTTTTTTTTCCATTCCTCTCACATGAGGGACGATTTTCAAATTTCAAGATTACGAATTGCGGATCAATATGCAACAACGCCTCTCGAAAAAATGGGCTTTAAATCACCCATCGGAGTCCTTCAAGCAAGCCTCTTGACGTGCGCGGCCTGATTGCAAAGGTGTGTCTATTGATCCGCTACAGGAGCATCGATTTCCAGGCGGGGCATAGGCCCCCGGTCGAAACCGTAAATGCCAGCACCTTCGCACGGTGCCGAGCGAACTGGACGCGTCGCGCTGGCGGCGCGGACCGAACCAGAAAACCGAAGGAGAAAGCAATGAAGCGTTATGGAGTGGGCGAAGTGAAGGGAACGGGTGGCCAGGTGATGCCGTTCGCGCGGGCGGTCGAGGCAGAAGGATGGCTGTATGTGTCGGGCCAAATGCCGATAATCAACGGCGCGGTGGTCGAGGGCGGCATCATCGCGCAATCGAAGCAGACTATCGAGAACCTGATCGCGATCCTCAAGGAAGCCGGCTACGGTCTGGAGCAGGTGGTCCGCTGCGGTGCCTGGCTCGACGACGCGCGCGACTTTGCCTCGTTCAACAAGGTGTTCGTCTCGTACTTCGGCGAGCATTCTCCGGCACGCACCTGCGTGCAGTCGAGCATGGTGATCGACTGCAAGGTTGAGGTGGACTGCATCGCTTACAAGCCGCCGGTCAAGTAATCTAAAGAAGGAGGGCCTTGTTGCATAAATCGAGCGTGAGGACGCTCTGGTATCGGACAGGCATAATTTCAGGCGATACGAACGGATTGCGGACGAGCGAGGTCCGCCATGCGGTTGATGACGCCGCCGCGAACTGCGACCGAGGTCGCCTGCGCGGCTATGTGACGCGCCCAGAGACAGTTTCCGGTGAGGGTCTTGAACCGATACATCGCATTCTCGGCAAGCGATCGCCGGTGGTAGCCACTGTCTTTCTTCCATTCTCGACGACCGTCACAGGCAATTGCATCAACCGCGCCATTACGCCACGCCGCACCGGGCATATCCGCTAGCCCATGAGCGGCACCCTCGCGTGGCGGAATCGAAGAAATAGCACTGCGTGCAGCAATGGCCGCATGGCATGGCTTAGTGTCGTAGGCACCGTCACCGCCGATGACATCGATTTGTTCTTCGCGTGGAATCTGGTCGAGCAACTTGGCCAGAGCGTCACCGTCAGCCACATTTTGATTCGTCATTAGTGCGGCATGCACTTGACCCATATTCGTGTTGAGCGCGAGATGGACTTTACGCCACGTGCGCCGCTTCGAGTAGCCGTGCTGGCGCACCTTCCATTCACCCTCGCCATAGACCTTCAGACCGGTGCTGTCAACAACCAGATGGATCGGTTCGTTGTCGAGAAGGATCGGCAGTTCGACATCAAGCGTTTTTGCCCGGAGACAGAGTGTGGTGTAATTCGACACCGGAAAGCTCGGGAAGGCCAGATCACGCAGACTTTTGGTGAAACCTTGCAGGGCGCGCAACGTCAGTCGATAGACGGTCTTCACGCCAAGTAATGTCTGAATCAGCGCATCGCCGTATAAACACGGGCGACCACGTGTGGGTATGGCGTCGTGTATTCTGGCAAGGACGGCTTCATCTATCCATATCGTCACGTTCCCCCGGTTGATCAGGCCTACATTATAGGCCGCCCCATTCCTGACGCGGTAGCGTGCCTTCAGCTCACCTGTCTTGTGTATGTCCTTGCGCATTTTCTTGGAAAAAATTAGGCAGTTACTCTGGAATCTGACTTGATAGGGGGCTGGCCGGCGAGCGTTGCGCGTAAACGTCAACGGCTTTCGCTCGATTCATGCAACAACGCCGCTATCTGGTATCTGGGCCGCGCGAGCGGCCATCGAGTTTATTACCCATGACCCATTCTGTCCGTACCCGTTTCGCTCCGAGCCCAACCGGCTTTATCCACCTTGGCAACATCCGTTCTGCCCTTTACCCCTGGGCTCTCGCTCGCAGCACCCAGGGTACCTTCGTGCTGCGCATCGAAGACACGGATCTCGAACGTTCTTCGGAGGCTTCGGTCGACGCGATCCTCGAGGGCATGAAGTGGCTCGATCTCGATTTCGACGAAGGCCCTTTCTACCCAATACAAAGCATGGACCGCTACCGTGAGGTGCTCGCGCAGATGCTCGAAAAAGGCCTGGTCTACCGCTGTTACATGTCGACCGCGGAGCTGGATGCGCTGCGCAAACGTCAGCGCGCGACAGGCGAGAAGCCGCGCTACGACGGCACCTGGCGCCCGGAGCCGGGCAAGGTGCTACCCGAGGCGCCGACTGGCGTGCAGCCGGTGCTGCGCTTTCGAAACCCGCTAACAGGCTCGGTGGTGTGGGATGACGCGGTGAAGGGCAGGATCGAGATCTCTAACAAGGAGCTCGACGACCTGGTGATCGCGCGTCCAGACGGCACGCCGACCTACAACTTTTGCGTGGTAGTCGACGATCTCGACATGCGGATCACCCATGTGATCCGCGGTGACGATCACGTCAACAATACGCCGCGCCAGATCAATATCCTGCGCGCGCTGGGGGGCGAGGTGCCGGTCTACGCGCACCTGCCGACTGTCTTGAATGAGCAGGGCAAAAAAATGAGCAAGCGCCATGGCGCGATGAGCGTGCTGGGCTATCGCGACGCTGGCTACTTGCCCGAGGCGGTGCTCAACTACCTTGCGCGCCTAGGCTGGTCGCACGGCGATGCCGAGATCTTCTCGCGCGAGCAGTTCGTGTCTTGGTTCGATCTTGAGCACCTGGGCAAGTCGCCGGCGCAGTACGACCACAACAAGCTCAACTGGCTCAACAACCACTACATCAAGGAAGCTGACAACACGCGCCTGGCCGAGCTGGCCAAGCCCTTCTTCGCCGCGCTCGACATCGACGAGGTTACGCTCGCGAACGGCGCGGACCTGCCCACTGTGATCGGCCTGATCAAGGACCGCGCCTCCACCGTCAAGGAGATCGTCGACAGCGCGGCAATGTTCTATCGCGTGCCGGAACCGGACACGGAAGAACTCGCACAGCGCGTCACCGATGCGGTGAAGTCCGCGCTGGCCGGCCTTGCCGAGGCGCTAAAGACGACCGTATGGAGCAAAGAGGGCATCGCGACCGCGCTGAAGGCCACGCTTACCGCGCATGGCCTGAAGATGCCGCAATTAGCGATGCCGGTGCGCCTACTAGTGGTGGGCACTATCCACACGCCCTCGCTCGACGCGGTGCTTGCCCTGCTGGATCGAAATGTCGTAATCTCGCGCCTCGCTGTTTGAGGTGAGGTAGCACGAGCGGGCCGGTGTTGTGGGCCTGATTTCGAGGGAATCGAGGGATGAAAAATTTATCGATTACGATAAAAAACTAGTTTCAAACTATGAAATGATATATATAATTCTAAGTTCCCATTTTCAATGGGGGGTATAGTGGGGGTATAGCTCAGTGGGAAGAGCGCTTGCATGGCATGCAAGAGGTCAGCGGTTCGAGCCCGCTTACTTCCACCAATAGAACAATTTTGCACTAGTCTAGTTGAAGTCATGACAGTGGGGTGGTTTGCAAAAATCTTTACAAATCTCTCAAAACAGTGATAGCTTTGATCTTAGCTGGATGCAAAAATAGCGAGGTCCTGCAAAAGCGGAGTCTGAAAGGTCTTGTCCCCTTCGTCTAGAGGCCTAGGACATCACCCTTTCACGGTGAGTACAGGGGTTCGAATCCCCTAGGGGACGCCAGTCAGCGGTCAGTGCGTCGTGCCCGATTGGTGCGAAGCAGGCGGGCTTGGAGCGTAACCGACGCCGGTTTGTTGTGACGAACGTGTGGAGCGGTAGTTCAGTCGGTTAGAATACCGGCCTGTCACGCCGGGGGTCGCGGGTTCGAGTCCCGTCCGCTCCGCCAAATACGCAACACCCGTCTGGCTGCTATTTTGAATGAGACAGATGAGACAGCCGCAAATTTGAAGTACAATACTGAATCAGCCCAGGGTTTTCGGAGACCTCGATCATTTGAGAGAATGAGGTCGTGGAAAAGTGTCGCGTCGAAAGCAATGTATAAAGAGAGCCCAGCCGAAGTACTCGGGGGAGTTCCGTGTGCATGCCTACGTATGGTTCTAGGGCGCTTACACGAGTACAAATCTGCATGGGCGGTCGTTATTGATCCGCGATTCGTGATCAATAGTGAAATCGCAACGAAGGTCGGTTGCACGTATGAGACGTTGCGCAAATCGGTGCGGCAGGAAGAGCAGACAGAGCGTGGGTGTGACAACTAGTAAAGTTGAAGTTCATCAAGGAGTTCAAACGAAAAGTCCGCGAGCTTCGGCAGGTCAATCAGCTCCTGTGTAAAACGTCCGTGTATTTCGCGTAGGCAGAACTCGACCAAAGCCCGAAATGATGATGTCGTTCATTGATGAGCAGCATGCGTCGCACGGCGAAGAATCGATCTGCAAGGCGTTATTGCATAAATCGAGCGTGAGGAAATAATGGCATCAACGGACATAATTTCAGGCGATACGAACGAATTGCGCACGAGCGCGGTCCGCCATGCGGTTGATTACGCCGACGCGCCCAGAGACAGTTGCCGGTGAGCACCTTGAACCGATACATCGCATTCTCGGCAAGCGATCCCCGGTGGTAGCCACTGTCTTGCTTCCATTCTCGATGACCGTCACGGGTAATTGTATCAACTACGCCGTTATGCCACGCCGGACCGGGCGTATCCGCTGGCCAATGCGCGGCGCCCTCGCGGGCTGGAATCGAAGGAACAGCACTGCGTGAAGCAATGGCCGCATGACATGGCTTGGTGTCGTATTGACCGCAATTCGTGATCAATAACATTGATTTGTTCGTCGCGCGGAATTTGGTCGACAAACTTGGCCAGAGCGTCACCGTCAGCTACATCCTGATTCATCAGAGCGGCGGCACGGACTTGACCGATATTCGCGTTGAGCGTGAGATAGACTTACACCACGTGTCCCGCTTCGAGTAGCCGTGCTGGCGCAGCCTTCCATTCACCTTCGCCGTAGACCTTCAGACCAGTGCTGTCGATCAGCAGATGGATCGGTTTGTTGTCGCGAAGGATTGGCAGTTCGACATCAAGCGTTTTTGCCCGGCGACAGAGTGTTGTGTAATTCGGCACCGGAAAGCCCCCGGCAGGCCAGATCGCGCAGACTTTGGGTGAAACACTGCAGGGCACGCAACGTCAGTCGATAGGCAGTCTTAACGCCCAAGTAATGCCTGAATCAGGCGTATCGCCATACAGACGCGGGCGACCACGCGTGGATATGGCGTCGGATATCCTGGCAAAGACGGCTTCATCTATCCATATCGTCACGTTCCCCGGTTGATCAGGCCTGCATTATAGGCCGCCCCATTCCTGACACGGTAGCGTTCCTTCGGCTCACATGTCTTGCGTATGTCCCCTCGCGCTCGATTTATGCAACAACGTCCTCACAGGCCTTGCACCTCGAAGCGCTTGAGCGTGTTGACCAGCGTGTCGTTGCCGGGCTCGAGCTTCTGCGCGGCGCGCCAGGCATCGCGTGCCTTTTCCTGCTGGCCGCTCTTCCAAAACACCTCGCCGAGGTGAGCGCCGATCTCGGCGTTCGGTTGCAGGTTGTAGGCGCACGTGAGGAACTTTTCGGCCGCCGCGTTGTCACCAAGTCGGTACTTGACCCAGCCAACGCTATCCATGACGAAGGCATCCTTGGGCACCAGTGCGCTAGCCTTCTCGATCAGCGCGTTCGCCTCGGGCAGGCGCTGGTTGCGGTCCGCGAGCGAATAGCCGAGCGCATTGTAGGCCTGCGGATCGTTGGGCTGGGCGCGCATCAGCATGCGCAGCTGCTGCTCCATGGTGGTGTACTGGCCGATCTTCTCTGAGGCTATCGCGTAGTCGTAGCGCACGTCTGGATCGTCGGGGAAGGCTTCTACAGCCTGCGCGAGTCGGTCGGTCGCCTCGCGGTCGCGCTTGACTGAGAATAGCAGCGAGGCGTCGGTGCGCGCGATTACGACCGCATCGTGCGGATTGTTGACCTGCAGGCCCGCGAGCACCTTGCGCGCGTCGTCAACCTTGCCCTGCTTGGCAAGGATCTGCGCGCGCATGACCTGCGCAGGGATGTAGTGGGGGCTGGCTGGCGCAACCTTGTCGAGCCACTGAGAGGCCTGTGCGTCGTTGTTCTGCTCGACTGAGATCTGCGCGATGCCGACGTAGGCCTGGCCGATGTCGACATCGCGTAGATTCTGCATCGCGGCGATATACTGCTTCAGGTACTTGGTGGCGTCGTCGAGCTCCTTCTGCTGGATCTTGATCAGGGCTAGCGCCATCAACGGCACCGGTTCCTTTGGATCGTTGCGGTGTAGGGTTTCGAACTGCTTTTGTGCTTCGTCTAGACGCTTGTCGGCGAGGTAGAGCTCGGCCAGCGCCAGGCACCCTTCTCGCGCCTTCGGGTGCTGCTGCACATATTTCTCGAACGAAGCCACACCAATCGCGCGCTCCTCTGGACCCATCTGCGAGAGCATCAAAGCGGCCGGGAGATAGTCTGGCTTTAGTTCCAGTGCTTGCTTCAGTGAGGTGACGACGGCCCGCTGGTCATCCACAGCGAGCTGCTGGCGCGCGATCGCCAGGTGCGACTCGGGGCGGATCAGGTCGTCCTTGAGAAGGTGCTGCAGCACGGTCAGTCCGTCGACCCGGTTCGGGCCGCGCGAGATCAGGGCCTGCATCGCTAGAATCGCGACGCGGCGGCTGTCAGCGTCAGTGTGGGCCAACTCGCGGCCCAGCAGCAGCTCGGCGTCGAGCGGCTTGCCGGTCAGCACCAGCAGGGCCGCGGCGACCTGGCCCGCCCGATTCGAATCGGGCGCGTATTCGCGCCACAGGTTTGCGGCGGTCAGCGCGTCGGTCGGGCTTTGCGCGGCCAGCGCGATTTCGGTGGCGCGCTGCGCCATCCGAGGATCCTTAGTCTCGCCAGCCAGGGCGAGATAGGTCTGGAAAGCGGGCGCGGGCTGGGCGCGTTGCAGCGCGACCTCCGCCGCCAGCACCTGGTAGACGATCTGCGCCGTCAGCGGCACGTCAGGCAAATCCTTCTTTTCGTCGGGGTAGGCCGGCGAGAAGGCGTTTTGCGTCAGCGCATCGTCGTCGACCGCGCCGGAGACGGGCGTCTGGGCGTGAACAGGCATGGTGCCCAACGTCCATGCGGCGAGCAGAGCGGTGCCGAAGAGTACGCGGCGGACCTGGAGGAAGGCGAACGCACGGCGCGCACAGGCGGCGGGGCGCTTCGAAGAAAGCGTCGAGGAAAAAATCATGGAAATCCGTTCGAGGTTTCGGAGGATTGTAACGCGCTCGCCACAATACGCGAACCATCGCCTCTAGCCATCCATAGATCACAAAACCATGCCAGAGCTTCCGAAAGTCGGAGTTACACGTCGTGGAGTTAAACCCTTTGTCGTCGGGTACCACGTCAGGCCGTCGAAGTGCATACCGCGATGCTGCGCTGGCCCGTCCCCGAGCATTTCGCGGCAGCGCGGCAAGTATCTGCTGTTCGAGCTCAACGCCGGCTGGTTCATCGTCCATCTCGGCATGAAGGGGCGTTGTGGCGTTGTTGCATAAATCAAGCGAGATCTGTTGACGTTTACGCGCAACGGTCGCGGGGCCAGCCCCCCCTATCAAGTCAGATTCCAGAGCAACTGGGCGTTGTTGCATAAATCGAGCGTGAGGACGCCATGGCATCGACGGGCATAATTCAGGCGATACGAATAGATTGCGGACGAGCGAGGTCCGCCATGCGGTTGATGACGCCAACGCGAACGGCGACTTCGGTCGCCGGCGCGTCGATGTGACGCGCCCAGAGACAGTTGCCGGTGAGGGTCTTGAACCGATACATCGCATTATTCTCGGCAAGCGATCGCCGGTGGTAGCCACTGTCTTGCTTCCATTCTCGACGACCGTCACGGACAATTGCATTAACCGCCCCATTACGCCACGCCGCACCGGGCATATCCGCTGGCCAATGAGCGGCAACCCTCGCGTGGCGGAGTCGAAGGAATAGCCACTGCATGCAACAATGGCCGCATGGCATGGCTTGGTGTCGTAGGCACTGTGACCGCCGATGACATCGATTTGTTCTTCGCGTGGAATCTGGTCGAGCAACTTGGCCAGAGCGTCACCGTCAGCCACATTCTGATTCGTCATTAGCGCGGCATGCACTTGACCTGTATTCGCGTTGAGCGCGAGATGGACTTTTTACGCCACGTGCGCCGTTTCGAGTAGCCGTGCTGGGGCCACCCCATTCACCTTCTCCATAGACCTTCAGACCGGTGCTGTCGACAACCAGATGGATCGGTTCATTGTCACGAAGGATCGGCAGTTCGACATCAAGCGTTTTTGCCCGGCGACAGAGCGTGGTGTAATTCGGCACCGGCAAGCTCGGGAAGGCCAGATCGCGCAGACGTTGGGTGAAACCTTGCAGGGCGGGCAACGTCAGTCGATAGACGGTCTTCACGCCAAGTAATGCCTGAATCAGCGTATCGCCGTATAGACACGGGCGACCACGTATGGGTATGGCATCGGGTATTCTGGCAAGGACGGCTTCATCTATCCATATTGTTACGTTCCCCCGGTTGATCAGGCCTTCATTATAGGCCGCCCAATTCCTGACACGGTAGCGTGCCTTCGGCTCACCTTGCTTGTGTATGTCCTTGCGTATTTTCTTGGCAAAAATTAGGCAGTTACTCTGGAATCTGACTTGATAGGAGGCTGGCCCCGCGACCGTTGCGCGTAAACGTCAACGGATCTCGCTCGATTTATGCAACAGCTCCCCTACGACACCAAGCCATGCCATGCGGCCATTGCTGCACGAGTGCTATTCCTTCGATTCCGCCCCGCGAGGGTGCCGCTCATTGGCCAGAGGATATGCCCACAGTGCGGCGTGGCCTAATGGCGCGGTTGATGCAATTGCCCGTGACGGTCGTCGAGAATGGAAGCAAGCCAGTGGCTACCACTGGCGATCGCATTGCCGAGAATGCGATGTATCGGTTCAAAATTCTCACCGGCAACGGCGTTGTTGCATAAATCGAGCGAGATCCATTGATGTTTACGCACAACAGTCTCGGGGCCAGATCCCTATCAAGTCAGATTCCAGAGTAACTGCCTAATTTTTTTCCAAGAAAATGCGCAAGGACATACACAAGACAGGCGAGCCGAAGGCACGCTACCGTGTCAGGAATTGGGCGGCCTATAATGAAGGCCTGATCAACCGGGGGAACGTAACAATATGGATAGATGAAGCCGTCCTTGCCAGAATACCCGATGCCATACCCATACGTGGTCGCCCGTGTCTATACGGCGATACGCTGATTCAGGCATTACTTGGCGTGAAGACCGTCTATCGACTGACGTTGCCCGCCCTGCAAGGTTTCACCCAACGTCTGCGCGATCTGGCCTTCCCGAGCTTGCCGGTGCCGAATTACACCACGCTCTGTCGCCGGGCAAAAACGCTTGATGTCGAACTGCCGATCCTTCGTGACAATGAACCGATCCATCTGGTTGTCGACAGCACCGGTCTGAAGGTCTATGGAGAAGGTGAATGGGGTGGCCCCAGCACGGCTACTCGAAACGGCGCACGTGGCGTAAAAAGTCCATCTCGCGCTCAACGCGAATACAGGTCAAGTGCATGCCGCGCTAATGACGAATCAGAATGTGGCTGACGGTGACGCTCTGGCCAAGTTGCTCGACCAGATTCCACGCGAAGAACAAATCGATGTTATCGGCGGTGACGGTGCCTACGACACCAAGCCATGCCATGCGGCCATTGCTGCACGCAGTGCTATTCCTTCGATTCCGCCACGCGAGGGTGCCGTTCCTTGGCCAGCGGATATGCCAGGTGCGGCGTGGCGCAATGGCGCGGTTGATGCAATTGCCCGTGACGGTCGTCGAGAATGGAAGCAAGACAGTGTCTACCACCGGCGATCGCTTGCCGAGAATGCGATGTATCGGTTCAAGACCCTCACCAGTAACTGTCTCTGGGCGCGTCACATCGACTCGCAGGCGACCGAGGTCTCCGTTCGCGTCGGCGTCATCAACCGTATGGCGGACCTCGCCCACCCGCAATCCATTCGTATTGCCTGAAATTATGCCCATCGATGCCATTGCGTCCTCACGCTCGATTTATGTAACAACGCCGCGGCAGCAGCACCTTGCGCAAGTTCGTCGGCAGCAACGGCGAAAGCGGCTATTTCCAGCTTGACTGCTTCGTCTATGATCGTGCTGGCGAACCGTGCCGCGTGTGTGGCACGCCGATTCGGCAGATCGTGCAGGGCCAGCGGCAGACTTATTTCTGTCCAAATTGTCAACGTTAAAAACATCTTGAAACCCCCATGTACCACCAGTACGGCACCGGTCGCGCCCGTGACGCCGCTCGCAGCGAGCTTCACCACCCGCTTGATTGCCTGGCAGCACGAGCATGGTCGCCACGACTTGCCGTGGCAGAACACGCGCGATCCCTACCGGATCTGGCTGTCCGAAATTATGCTGCAACAGACCAGGGTATCGACGGTGGTGCCTTATTACCAGCGCTTCCTCCATCATTTCCCCGATGTCGCCGCGCTGGCCACCGCGTTGGCCGACCAGGTGATGGTGCTATGGGCCGGGCTTGGCTACTACGCGCGGGCGCGCAACCTGTATCGCTGCGCGCAGGTGGTGGTGGCCGAGCACAGCGGGCGCTTTCCCGAATCGCCCGAGACACTTGCCAAGCTGCCCGGCATCGGTCGCTCGACTGCGGCGGCGATCGCCTCATTTGCGTTCGGCGCGCGCGCGCCGATCCTCGACGGCAATGTCAAGCGCGTGCTGGCGCGTGTGTTTGGCGTGGAAGGCTTCCCGGGCGAGAAGTGCGTGGAAAACTGGATGTGGGCGCTAGCCGATCGGCTGTTCCCGTGCGAAGCTAACAATGCCGATATCAGCGCCTATACGCAGGGCTTGATGGATCTTGGCGCGACTCTTTGCGGGCGCAGCAAGCCCGATTGCAAGCGCTGCCCGTTCGCGGTCGACTGCGTGGCCAATACCACGGGCCGGCAGCGGGAACTGCCGACGGCGCGCCCGAAGAAGACGGTGCCGACTCGGCGCACCTGGATGCTGGTGCTGCGCAACGGCGACACGGTGCTACTGGAGCGGTGCCCGCCCACCGGTCTCTGGGGCGGCCTCTGGAGCCTGCCCCAGGCCGACGGCGACGCCGCAGCCCTGCAGCGCGTGCGCGAATTCGGCACCGAGGCGGTGATTCCATTGGCACCGTTCACGCATGTCTTCACGCATTTCCGGCTGGAGATCGAGCCGCGCATCGCCGACGTCGGCGCGGTGCCAGCGGCAGGCAGCATGCTGGTGGAGGCCAGCGCCGATACCGAATGGGTGCCGCTGGCGCGGCTTGACGCCTATGGCCTGCCAGCGCCCGTGCGTAAGCTGCTCGGCAGCCTGAGCAGGTCGCTGATCTGAGAGGAGGGAAAGCGTGGCGCGTCGTTGGGGTGCTACGTGAGTTTGACGGCGGGAAGCTTGGCCTGGGAGGCAGCCCCGAGCCTCATAGCCCCAGGCATGGCGCTTGAGTACAAGATGTACTTGTATGTGATGCGCGCGTCCACGTCGGGAGACTCCATCGGCTTCTTCCGCATGCACAGGTCTAGCGGCAGCACCTCTGCGATACGCTTCGCGACCCAGCTCGGTTCGTCAAAATGGAATGGCTTGGAAAACGACAGCTCGCCTGGTTTCACGTTGTGCAGCCCCTCGATGATCTGTTCCAGCACTTCCCGTACAGGCACCGAACTGCGCGATTGGCAGTTCGCCGGCTCGCGCGGTCGGTACTCGGGCAATGCCTCAGGAAGATAATCAGCAGCATCACGTCCAGCAGCAGCTGTAGTGTTGATATTAGGGGCGTTGTTGCATAAATCGAGCGAGATCCATGGCGTTGTTGCATAAATCGAGCGAAAGCCGTTTACGTTTACGCGTAGCGCTCGCCGGCCAGCCCCATATCAAGTCAGATTCGAAAGTAACTGCCTAATTCTTCCCAAGAACATGCGCAAGGACATACACAAGACAGGTGAGCCGAAGGCACGCTACCGTGTCAGGAATTGGGCGGCCTATAATGAAGGCCTGATCAACCGGGGCAACGTAACAATATGGATGGATGAAGCCCGTCCTTGCCAGAATACCCGATGCCATACCCACACGTGGTCGCCCGTGTCTATACGGCGATACGCTGATTCAGGCATTACTTGGCGTGAAGACCGTCTATCGACTGACCTTGCGCGCCCTGCAAGGTTTCACCCAAAGTCTGCGCGATCTGGCCTTCCCGAGCTTACCGGTGCCGAATTACGCCACGCTCTGTCGCCGGGCGAAAACGCTTGATGTCGAACTGCCGATCCTTCGTGACAATGAACCGATCCATCTGGTTATCGACAGCACCGGTCTGAAGGTCTATGGAGAAGCTGAATGGGAAGGTGCGCCAGCACGGCTACTCGAAGCGGCGCACGTGGCGTAAAGTCCATCTCGCGCTCAACGCGAATACAGGTCAAGTGCATGCCGCGCTAATGACGAATCAGAATGTGGCTGACGGTGATGCTCTGGCCAAGTTGTTCGACCAGATTCCAGGCGAAGAACAAATCGATGTCATTGGCGGTGATGGTGCCTACGACACCAAGCCATGCCATGCGGCCATTGCTGCACGCAGTGCTGTTCCTTCGATTCCGCCACGCGAGGGTGTCGTTCATTGGCCAGCGGATATGCCCGGTGCGGCGTGGCATAATGGCTCGGTTGATGCAATTGCCCGTGACGGTCGTCGAGAATGGAAGCAAAAAAGTGGCTACCACCGGCGATCGCTTGCCGAGAATGCGATGTATCGGTTCAAGACCCTCACCGGCAACTGTCTCTGGGCGCGTCACATCGCCGCGCAGGCGACCGAGGTCTCCGTTCGCGTCGGCGTCATCAACCGTATGGCGGACCTCGCTCACCCGCAATCCATTCGTATTGCCTGAAATTATGCCCATCGATGCCATTGCGTCCTCACGCTCGATTTGTGCAACAACGCCTTTCAAGGCAGATAATATCGGATCAATAACGTCGCTGCGCGGCGCGCCAGGCTACCCACAGCTTGCGGATCGGCGTGAGCAAGATGCGCTGGTGCAGCACCTGGTAGTCCTCGCCCTCGATCTCGTCGAGGGTGGCCAGCGCGAGCGCGGCCAGCGCCCGTAAGCTACGCTGCGCGGGCAGTTCGGCTGCGGGAATGGCTTCCAGCGCGGCATGCAGTGTTTCTCTAGCGCGCGTAACCTGGAAGCGCATCAATTTTCTGAAGGCTGGGCTGTAGCGGCGGTGCATCAGGTCGACCGACGTTACCTCGTAGCGCTGCAGTTCATCGAACGGCAGATAGACGCGACCGTGGCGCAGATCGTCGCCGACGTCTTCGACGATCTGCGCGAGCTGCAAGCCTTCGCCGAGCGAGGCGGCCCAGGCGGGCGCGATATCGGCGGGGATGGCGGGGCCGGTCGTTGCGCGCGCCACCAGGCCAGCGAAACCGCCGCCCACGCGCTCCACGTAGCGGCGTAGGTTGGGCCAGTCCAGGTAGCGCGTCTGTTCGAGATCCATCGCGAAACCATCGGCCAGCGCCTGCAGCACGGCATGGTCGCTCGCGATGGCACTAGCGTGCAGGGCGAGCGCCTGCGAAACCGGATGCGAAGGCTGGCCTTCGGCTAGCGCGGCGAGCTCCTTGCGCCACCAGGCCAGCTTGGTCTGGCCGATGGCGGGTTCGCTGGTCTCGCGCGTGGCTTCCTCAAGTTCGCGGCGTAGCGCGAACAGCGCGATCAGCGCACCCTGGCTGGTGAGCGGTGCCTGGCGCAGCGCATAATAGATGCTGGAGCCAGGCGGCGCGGCCTTCTTCTGACAATAGTCGTCGAAATTCACGGGCGGGACGGCAGTGAGCTTGCCTCAGTTTTTCGCGCACCATGGTGCGAGTCCTTATGTTGCCAGCATTTTGCGTTGTTGTATAAATCGAGCGCGATGCCATTGCGGTCGCGCGCTCGATTTATAGAACAACGCCCCGCCGCGCCTCTGCCGCCGGTGAGGCGCTCGTCGCCACGTGCGCCTGCGACAGGCATCGGTAACGCGCCAGGGCCCACAGCGGGAAGTAGGCGGTATAACCATGGTACTTAAGGTAGTAGATACGCGGGAAGCCCGGCGCATTGTGCGAGCGGTGCCACCAGAAACCATCGGCCTGCTGTACCGACAGCAAATAGCGAATTCCGCGCTGCACCGATTCCGATTGCCATTCGCCAAAAGCCATCTGCGCCAGCAGTGCCCAGGCCGTGAAATTGGAGGCGCTTTCTCCGCCGTTGGTGCCGGCTAGCGACGGATCTACATAGCTGTCGTTGGTCTCGCCCCAGCCGCCGTCGGCGTTCTGGCGCGCACACAGCCAGTCGATCGCACGTGCGATGTAGGGCTGCGAGCAATGCTCTCCAGCCAGCGCGAGCCCCGCCAGCACGCTCCAGGTGCCGTAGATGTAGTTGGTGCCCCAGCGGCCCCACCAGCTGCCGTCCTCGCGCTGGGTGCGCTTCACGTACTCGATCGCGCGCGCCAACGCAGACCGGTCCTCGGCGCGGCCAGTCACGCCGAAGCACAGCAGCACACGGCCTGAGACGTCCTCGGTGGGGGGATCGAGCAGCGCGCCATGATCGGCGAAGGGAATCAGGTTCAGATAGAGGCGATCGCAATCGGCGTCGAAGGCGCCGAAACCGCCGTTGCGCGATTGCAGCCCGCGGATCCAGTCGAGCCCCCGCGAGACCACCTCAGTATAGGGATCGGTGCCGGTCAGGCGCGCCATCGCGCAACCGCGCTGATGCAGCATCGCGGCCACCACGGCGCTGTCGTCGACGTCAGGGTAATAGGGGTTCTCATACTGGAAGGCCCAGCCACCCGCGGGCGTCTCGGTCGGCGCGTTCTCGATCCAGTCGCCCTTGAGCTCAGTCACCTGCTTGCCGGCCAGCCAGTCGCAGGCGCGCGTGATACCGACCTGCAGCTGCGCCGCGGAGACGGTCGGCTGCTCGCGCGTGTCGGGTACCGCGCGCGCCTGCTCGAGCGCCATGGTGGCCCAGGCTGTGTCCCAGACCGGAGACAGGCAGGGCTGGCAGTACATGCTACCGTCTGGACGCTCGACCAGCAGCTTCTCCAGCGCGTCCTCACAGGCACGCCGCAGCGGGTGATCCTCGGCGTAGCCGAGTACCTCCATCATCTGGTAGCTGTAGACGATCGGCGGGAAAATCCCGCCCATGCCGTCTTCGCCGTTCATGCGCTCGGCACACCAGGATTCGGCATGGCGGATCGCGCGTCGGCGCAGCGCCTTCGGGATCAGTGCATCGAGCGAGCACAACGTGCGGTCGATGTAGAGGAACAGGTTGCGTATGAAACCGCCACGCGCGAAATAGTTGCGTTCCTCCTCGGGAGCGGTGACGAACAGCTCGCGGATCGAAATCCCGCGCGGGTTCTTCGCGCGCGCCTTTAGCGAGCAGAGCACCAGGAGCGGTACCATGGTCGTGCGCGCCCAGTAAGCAACCTTGTATATCGAGATCGGAACCCACTTCGGAAATAGCACGAACTCGATCGGCATAAAGGGCGTGGCGCGCCACGGCACCTGGCCAAAGGTGACCAGCAGAATGCGTGTGAACACATTGCACCTGGCAGCGCCGCCCAGGTGAAGGATGGTCTCCCGCGCGCGCGCCATGTGCGGCGCGTCCTCGCTGTCGCCGGCCGCCTTCAGCGCGAAATAGGCCTTTACGCTGGCCGACACGTCAGGTGCGCCGTCCACGTACAAGTCCCAGCCGCCATGTGCGGCTAGCCGCTGGATCTCGCGCAAATAGCGCGCCATACGGGCCTGGCGTACATCGTCAATCTTCCCGATGAAATGCATCATCAGGATGTATTCGGCGGTGATCGTCGCGTCAGATTCAAGCTCGAAGCGCCAGCTACCGTCAGCATTCTGGCGCTGCGCTAGGGCATCCCGACCGCGCAAAATGGCGGCATCGAGCTTCGATGGAAGGGAAAGATCTGAATTTTTCATCGGTACAATCATACCATCCGGTCGGATTGTTTGGCTTGGGAAAGCATTGTTGCATAAAGCGAGCGTGAGGACGCAACAACGCCTCTCTAAACAACCGGATCGGCTCCACGTGCTGTCACTTGGAGTTCGCTGAATTTATAATCGAGACTCGGGCTCATAGGCGCAGCGCTGTGGCGAGCTGCGCATGATTGGACTGAAAGGAGGTGCTCGTGTCCTTCACGCTGCAAGGAATTCCCGTTTCGAGAGGTATTTCGATCGGTCGCGCGTACCTGATCGCGCCGGCGGCGCTTGACGTTGCCCATTATCTCGTCGAAGCGCAGCAGCTCGAGGCCGAGATCGAGCGCCTGCGCGCCGCGTTGCTGGCCGTGCGCGGCGAGCTCGACGTGCTGCGCTCCGATCTCACGGAGGATACGCCGAGCGAGGTAGCGGCCTTCATCGACGTACATTCGATGATCCTCAACGACGCGTTGCTAGTGCAGGAAACCATCGACCTGATCCGGGTGCGTCGCTACAACGCCGAGTGGGCGCTGACCAAGCAGCTTGACGTGATCAGCGGCCACTTCGACGACATCGAAGACGAGTACCTGCGCGAACGCAAGGCCGACATTGAGCAGGTGGTCGAGCGCGTGCTGAAGGCGCTGGCCGGCGAGCCCTCAGCCTCACAGGCTCTAGGCGGCGCGACCGGCGGCAAGGACGAGATGATCGTGGTCGCGCACGACATCGCGCCGACCGACATGATACAGTTTAAAAACCAGGCTTTCCACGCCTTCGTCACCAACCTGGGCGGGCACACCTCGCATACCGCAATCGTCGCGCGCAGCCTCGGCATCCCGGCCTTGGTCG
Source organism: Burkholderia sp. (assembly GCA_040954445.1). GTDB lineage: Bacteria > Pseudomonadota > Gammaproteobacteria > Burkholderiales > Burkholderiaceae > Burkholderia > Burkholderia gladioli_A. Next base: position 394,133 of record CP144362.1, read on the forward strand.
GAGTGCAGCACGCCAGCGCGCTAATCCGCCAGAATGACCTGATCATCGTCGATGGCGAACGGGGCATCGTGATCGTCGATCCAGCCCCAATTGTGCTCGAGGAATACTCCTACCGGCAGTCGGAGATGGCACTCGAGCAGCACAAGCTGCAGCGCCTCAAGTTCTCACCAACCCAGACTTTGTGCGGCACCCAGATCGACCTGATGGCCAATATCGAGCTGCCTGACGATACCAAGACAGCGGTAGAGGCTGGCGCGGTGGGCGTCGGCCTATTCCGCACCGAGTTCCTTTTCATGAACGACGCGAACGCGCTCGCCGAGGAGGAGGAGCAGTTCCGCGCCTACCGGCGTACGGTCGAAATGATGAACGGCAAGTCGGTGACGATCCGCACCATCGACGTAGGTGCCGACAAGCCGCGCGAGGAAGGCTACGAGACCGCGCCGAACCCGGCGCTAGGCCTGCGCGCGATCCGCTGGAGCCTATCCGCACCGCAGATGTTCCTGACCCAGGTGCGCGCGATCCTACGTGCCTCGTCGGTGGGCCCGGTCAAGATCCTGGTGCCCATGCTCGCGCACGCGCAGGAGATCGACCAAACCCTTAATCTGATCCGCGAGGCTAAGCGCCAGCTCGACGATGCGGGCCTGGCCTACGATCCGAACGTGCGCGTGGGCGCGATGATCGAGATCCCGGCTGCCGCGATTGCGCTGCCCCTGTTCCTCAAACGAGTCGACTTCCTCTCGATCGGCACCAATGACCTGATCCAGTACACGCTGGCGATCGACCGCGCCGATAATACCGTGGCGCATCTCTACGATCCACTGCATCCAGCCGTGCTGCATCTGATCTCCGGCACGCTGCGCGCGGCGAAACGTGCCGGCGTGCCGGTATCGGTATGCGGGGAGATGGCGGGCGATCCGGCGATGACGCGGCTGCTGCTCGGCATGGGGCTTACTGAATTCTCGATGCACCCGAGCCAGCTGCTGGTGGTCAAGCAGGAGATCCTGCGCGCACACCTGAAGGCGATCGAGAAGTCAACTGCTGACGTGCTTGCCTCCTACGAGCCCGAGGACGTTCAGCTCGCGCTCAAGCAACTCGCGGCAGCAAAGCCGAAGGCGGACCTGGCGGCTTAAACGGTTAGCGGTCACAGTAAATTTGCCCCTTGGCGGGTGCCGCCGACCGATCGACTAACGATCAGGTCGCCGGTTTTCGAACGGGCTCGCCGGGTTTCTATGGCAGTAATGCTTGGCGTTATTGCATAAATCGAGTGTGAGGATGCAATGGCATCGGCGGCTAGCTGGTCTGGCACGCTGCCGTCGCCGCTCGATGGTTTTCGATCCACGCTGTCCCGTCGGCTCAAGCCGGCGCGTCCTCCGCTGCGGTCCCCGCCTTGGCGATCTGCTTGCGTGCTATGCCCAGGTACCAGCGATAAGGCAGCCAGCGTTTGAGCCGCCACGCGATGCGCGTGGCCGGATGTGTGAGGATGTGTGTGTCGCCCCGCGCCAGGCCGGCGTGGATCAGTTCGGCCACCTCCTGTGATCCGAGCCTGGCCTGCTCCACCAGGTTGTGCGTGCGCTGCCGGAGCTGCGCATTGCTGGCGCGCATATTTCTGGCTAGGTCGGTACGGAAATAGGCAGGACAGGCCACGCTGACCTGGATGCCGCTGTCGTGCAGCTCGAGCTGCAGCGTTTCGGACAGGGCGATCACTGCAGCCTTAGTGGCGTTGTAGCCGCCGGACTTCGGCATGTAGAGTAGGCCCGCGATCGATGCGACGTTCAGCAGCTTGCCGCCGCCCTGCGCCTGCAGCAAAGGGATGAAGGCTTTGCAGCCGCGCACCACGCCGAGCAGGTTGATGTCCACCGCCCATTGCCAGTCTTCCAGCGAGGATTCAGTGATGCCGCCGATCTGCGCCACGCCGGCGTTGTTGATCACAATATCCACGCCGCCCCATTGCGTGCGTAACCAGTTCGCTGCCTCGTGAAGCTGCGGCTCTCGGGTCACGTCGCAATGCAGGTAATGGGCGGTGGCTCCTTCAGCCAGTAAAGCCTCCACGACCTGCCGCCCCGCTGCGTCGTCGACATCGCCGATGCACACACTCGCACCGTCGCGTGCGTAGCGTTGCGCCAGTGCACGGCCCAGGCCACAAGCGCCACCGGTGATAAACATTCTGGTGCTCATACGGATTGCCTCTCGTCTCGTTTCGATAGATGGAAAGCGGTTTAGTCTTTCTCGGCCTGCACCGTCTCGTCCATCTCGACTTGGTTTGGGCGATAAAATGCCAGCGAGCTGCGAGACGACGGTTTCAGGGCAAATTGATCCAGACAGACAAGCACACCCGGCTCGATGCCGAGGTCGGCAAAGAACGGATGCGCGTGAACACGCAGCTCCATAGCATTCGTCATCGGTCGGCTCAGGCCTTTTCCGCTGAAAATGTAGTTGGCGCGATGAATGCCGCGCTCGGCATCGTACATCACGTCCTGGCCGATGCGTCGGAACTCGTCGTATTCCAGGTCAAGATCGAGCTGGCGGCAACCGAGGATCGGGCCATCGGCATCACACACGCTAGCCGTCAGGGTCGCGGGATTGATCTCGAACGCCAACGCGACCGGGTCGATCACGCGGTAGCCGGTATTCTGGCACAGGTCGACATAACCGCGGGCCGTAGAGGCTACTTTGAGCACGTGGATTGCAACACTGGCTTGCGGCAGGTCGGCCTCGAATTCGCTGTTGTCGAGTTCGACCAGTACGCCGATGTCGATCTCGTGGTTCGCGGGCAGGTCTACCTGCTCCCCGCCGGCTAGGAAATGAACCACGTTCAGCGTCAGGATCGCGGCACCGGACGCTGCCAGGAGCGGCCTAACACTGGCGGGTAGTAAGGGTTGGATCGAGGCCGCCGGCGTCTCGATCAGGAAGAACGTCCCCCAGTCCAGATAGATGGTGGATCGATAAGCCATGGTTGCTCCAGAGCAGAATATGGTTCGTGGATGGCGATGCACGTAGGCGAGAATCCCGCACGTCAGACCACCGTGTGGCGCAGCATCAGGTGTGTACGGTAACGCAGCAGGCCGTGCTGACTGGGCGGTGCCGTCGCGTCGTCCAGTGTCAGGTGAGGCAGCCAGGGCCTCACGCCATCGAGAAAGCCGGTCAGTTGAGCCTTAGCCAGGGCGGCACCAGCGCAGGCATGCGGCCCCGAGCCGAACGCCAGTGCGCGCTGCTTTGGCCGATCGAAATTAAGTTGATCCGCGTGTTCATAGATCGTTTCGTCGCGATTGCCCGAGCCGTTGACCAGGGCCACAAATTCGCCCTTGGCGATGCGGTGTTCGCCGAGCGTCACATCCTCCAGCGCCAACCGGAACGCCACCTGGGCCGGGCTATCATAGCGAATCAACTCTTCCGCCGCGCGCAGCGACAAACCAGCATCTCTCGCTAGCCGGTCACGCAAGGCGGGCACCGAGACCAGCGTCGCGAGCCCGTTGCCCAACAGGGCGACGCTGCTGTCATAGCCGGTCACCAGTACTAGCAGCAGATCGCCCAGCAGGTTTTCACGCGTGTCGTCGGAAACTGCATCGAACAACGGCTTGCCTACGAGTTGCGCACGCAACCATCCCCTCGCCCAGACGAATTCATCGGCGACCAGACTGAGGCCTTCTTCGCTGAACACCGAGGCCGAGAGCCAAGCGCCAAAGTTGCGCGTGCGTAGGAAGAAGTCCTGCAGACCCACCTCCTCGATCCCGATCAGCATCGCCAGCGCGCGCATCGGCAACTGGGCTGTTACTGCAGCGACGAAATCGTCGGCTTCGCCGGTCTGCCAGCGCTCCATCAGGACGCCGGCCTCGGCGGCAATCTCCACGCGGATCCACTCCATCGTGTCCGGATTGAACAGGCCGGCCAACACACGCCGCGCCTGTCGATGCGAGTCGCCATCGCGAAAATTGAGCAGCTCGAACAACCTACTCCCTTTCATTTTTTCCTGCAGGGCTGGTGACATGCTGGCCAAGCTTTGGCGGCCCACCGAGGTGAAGCGGCGGTCGGCAAAGGTCTTGACGATATCGTCGTGACGCGCGAGCAAGATCACGCCGGATGAATCACGCACCACGCCGCCGAGCCGCCGCAGTTCGGTATAGCTTTGATAAACATCAGGTAGCGCATTGGTGAGTAGCTCGAACAGGAAAGGACTGGCATGCACTGGAATAGCGCTCATTGGCTTCTCCTTTTGATTGCCGATGGGGGAATATGTTGTGTGGGTGTGTCACGGGACGGGGTAATGAGGCTATTGGATGGGCGGCGTAAAAGGCGTTGTTGCATAAATCGAGCGTGAAGACGCCATGGCATCTACGGACATAATTTCAGGCGATACGAACGGATTATGGAAGAGCGAGGTCCGCCATGCGGTTGATTACGCCGACGCGAACGGTGACCTTGGGCGCCTGCGAGGCGATGTGACGCGCCCCAGAAACAGTTGCCGGTGAGCGTCTTGAACCGCCGATACACCACATTTTCGGCAAGCGATCCGCCGGTGGTAGCCACTGTCTTGCTTCTATTCTCGACGACCGTCACGGGCAATTGCATCAACCGCGCCATTACGCCACGCCGCACCAGGCGTATCCGCTGGCCAATGAGCGGCACCCTCGCGTGGCGGAATCGAAGGAACAGCACCGCGTGCAGCAATGGCCGCATGGTATAGCTTGGTGTCGTAGGCACCGTCGCCACCGATGACATCGATCTGTTCGTCGCGAGGAATCTGGTCGAGCAACTTGGCTAGAGCGTCACCGTCATCGACATTCTGATGCGTCATGAGCGCGCGGCATACACTTGACCGATATTCGCGTTGAGCGCAAGATGGACCTTACGCCACGTGCGCCGCTTTGAGTAGCTATGCTGCTGTGTGGCGCGCGCACCCATTCACCTTTTCGCTATAGACCTACACTACAGACCGGTGCTATCGACCACCGGGTGGATCGATTCGCTGTCTCGAAAGATCGGCAGTTCGACAGCAAGCGTTTTTGCTCGGCGACAGAGCGTGGTGTAATTCGGCACCGGCTAGCTCTGGAAAGCTAGATCGCGCAGAATTTTGGAGAAACTTTCAGGGCGCGCAGCGTCAATCGATAGACGGTCTCTTCACGCCCAAGTACTGCCTGAATCAGGCGTATCGCCGTACAGACGCGGGCGACCAAGCGTGGGTAGCTGTCGGGCATTCTGGCAGGGACGGCTTCATCGATCCATATCGCCACGTTCCCTCGGTTGATTAAGCCCGCGTTATAAGGCTACCCAGTTCCTGACACGGTAGCGTGCCTTCGGCTCACATGTCTTGCGTATGTCCCTGCGCATCTGCGTGGAAAAGGCGAGCATTTACGCCGAAATCTGATTTGATAACAAGAGGGGGCGCGCCCAGCACGTTGCGTGTAAACATCACCGAATCTCACCAGATTTATGTAACAGCACCCTAAACTGCGAATCGCTGCATCAGCGATTTATATTCATTGAGATCCCTGCCGAACTGGTTGATGCAGTGGCTGTAGCTCACCCCGTCGATGCGGGCATATTTTATGAAAGTGGCCAGCGTACCAGTGGCGCTCAGGTCTACCATGAATGGCACTGGAATTTCGGCTGCAAGCCGGCGGGCTGTCTGCTCGAAATGCACGCTGTCGCGAACCACCCGCCAGCAGTAGGCGGTCGGATCCGCAAACTCGGCGGTGCCGATCGCGCGCCGTAACATGCAGGAATAGGCCGGCACCCTACCCGGCTTGATGCGCAGGTCGGCGGTTAGGCCCCGGATCCGCTGCTCGAGGGCGTCGATTCCGCTAGAATGGAACGCGAAGCGAATCGGTAGCAAGGTCGAGATGCGCTGTTCCTCGTCGAGACGTCGCTTGATCGCCTCCATGGCTTCAGGTGCCCCCGCCACGCAGAAGCTGCCGCTGAAATTGACCACGGCCAGCTGCGATCCTGTATAGAGATCGGGGCGCTGCCAGAATTGCTCGAGCTCGGCGAACACGCTGAGCATCCCACCCGCCGCGCCATGCTGCGCCAGCACCTGCGCCTGCCGGATCACCAGGCGCAGGCCGCCCTCCCAGCCCAGGCAGCCGGCCGCCACGAGGCCGATATATTCGCCGAGGCTATAGCCGAGCACGGCCTTCGGCTCGATTCCATCGGCCCGGATCGCCTCGCCCAGGCTGTGCCCGATGCTAAACAGGGCGGGATGCGTATACAAGATCTCGTCAAACGGCGTAGACGAGGTGTGCCCAGCCTCGTAGAGCACCTCGGTCAGGGAATAACCCAGCTCCGCGCGGATTAGCGCATCGCAACCGTCCATCCGTTCGCGAAAAACGGGATGGGACCGATACAGCTCGCGTCCCATCTGGAAATACTGCGTTCCCTGGCCGCCAAACATGAAGACTGTGCCGCCGCGGGCCGGATTGCCCCTGGCCTGGACGGCGTCAGGTTGATACCCACTCGACATCGCATGCTCTCCCAGTCTATTGTCGGGGCGCGCCGATCCAGACGGGCACCCGCGTTTTCCTAGCGTCGGATTGCCTGCATCGACGGCAGTCCGGCGACCGGCGCGAGTTTCAGGCGAAACTCCTGGCGCACCAGCCATAGACTCAATAGGGCCTGCAGGAATATGCTGGCCAGCGATAGGTACCAGACCGCGATGATCGGAAAGTGCCCACGCGCGGATAGCCATGCCACCGGTAGAACGAAGCAGAGCAGCCGTACGACAGAGCTGACTAAAGCCGGACGCGTGTTTCCGAGCCCCTGGAACACGCTGGAACAGGTGAAGATGACGCCCTGTGCGATGAAGCTCCAACAGGCGATGTGCAGGTAGTGCGTGCCCTGCTCGATGACTTCTCCGCCAGTGGCGAAGCGACCGAGCAGGGTTTCGCCCTCCCACAGCAGGAGCAGGCACGCCAGCAACATAATCGAGCTGATCAGCCAGATCGCGGCACCGAAGGTGCGACGCACGCGCTCGGCCATACCGGCCCCAAGGTTTTGGCCAACCATCGGGCCCGTCGCGAAGGATAGCGCCAAGGCGGGTAACAGCAGGACCTGCATCAGACGCGCAGCGGCACCGAAGCCGGCCTGTGCCGCTGGACCGAAATCGCGGATGGCCCAGTAGGTCGCCGCCGAATAAAGGAATAGCAGCGTGTACTCGCCGCCGGCCGGCAGCCCGATAGTAAGAAGGCGACGCCAGTCGGCCCATCTGGGGCGCAGCAGCTCGCGCCGAACCTGCACATAATGGCCTAGTTGGTGAAAATGCCAGGCCATGGCCGGTGCGGCAACCGCCAGCGCGATGCTGCTGGCCAGCCCGGCACCGGCCACGCCCATCGCGTATCCCGTACCCCATCCGACGATCAGCACAGGTGCCAGCACGATATTGAGCACCACCGTCATCAATTGCACCATCATGGTGGGCTTGACAACGCCGATGCCGCGCAGCGCCGAAGCCATCGCGGTCAGGACGAACTGGAAGGCCATGCCGGGCAGGAACCAGTAGAGATAGCGCTGCCCCTGCTCGGCCACCACCAGCGTGGCAGAGGTGGAGCGTAGGTAAACACCCGTCAGCGCATAACCCAGCAGCAACAAAACAAGGCCACTGCATATCGACAGCACCAGCGCCTGGTTGAAGATGCCCCTGGCCTGATCCTCGTTTTTGCGACCGGCGGCCTGCGCCATCAAGGCCAAGGTGCCCGCGCCGAGTACCTGGGTCAGCGCCATCACCAGCAACGACAAGTTGCCTGCCGCGCTCACGCCGGCCAGGGCATCAGAACCGAGACAGCCGACGAAGTACAGGTCTATCAGGTAATAAAGCGACTGAAACACGGCCCCCACCCCGATGGGCACGGCCATCGAGACGATGTGGCGGGTGACGGCTCCCTGGGTGAGGTCCTTCATCGCGATCCTCCTGCGTTTGGTGTACGCAACGAGCTCAACCGAAGATCCGCTTGGCCAGGTCGGTATCCATGTACTCACGGATCTCGGTCACTTTGCCTTCCACCAAGCGCATCACGATACAGTAGACGTTATTGTAGTCCTGACCATCCTTGGTCCGACCGATACCTTGCCCTTCGATCACCGCATAGTCATCGGTCGCGATGATGTTGCCGACCCGGAAATCGAGTGGCCCTTCCAGGTATTCCATGAAATGTTTCGTGAAGTTCTCGAACAGGTCCTGCTTGCCGTGAAAGGTCCGTGAGAAACGATGGTTGCCAAAGTAAGTCACCTGGACGTCGTCGGCCATATGCCCGAAGTGGCCCTTAGCGTCGCGATTGTTGAGGGCTTCGTACATGGCGGTGACGATGGCTTTGTTAGCTTCTGCACTCATCTCCAATCTCCGTTTGAAATAAAAAAGGCGCACTCGACACAGGGACAGACACAAACACTCGGGGAAACTTGGCGGACCGTGTGCTTCGCGGGTTCATTGGTCCTCCAGGACCGGGCCACAGTACTCCTCCAGGATCGCGCCCGCGTAGAAGCCGCCATGGCCCATCGAATTAATCATGGCGCGCCGCGGGTACTCGCGTCCCTCCTCGTTGCCGTCGATCGATAGCCTCGGTCGCTGCCAGTCCTCGGCCTGCTGCTGGACGTAGAACGGCGACTTTCTGAGCTGCGCCTGGACCTGCTCCGGCCCGACCTTGATCGACGGTGCCAGGCGACCGTTCTGCAGCTGCAGCACTACCTTGGCGAGCTGCGAAATGCCGGAGGCAGCGGTGGCGTGCCCGATGTTGGCTTTCACCGAACCAAGCGCGCAGAACTGCCGCTGGTCGGTGTAGGCGCGGAAGGCCAGGGCGGTGGCCGACATCTCGATCACGTCGCCGATTGGGAATCCCGCCGAGGCCGCTTCCACGTAACTGATGGTGCGCGGGTCTACCGTTGCGCGCGCGAAGTTCTCCCTGATCGAGGCCGCCACAAGCTCTGGCTTGGGCAGGTCCGACAAACCGCTGCTGACCGACTGCGCCACCGTAGAGCGAATCACCGCGAGAATGCGGTCGCCGTCCTCGACGGCAGTGGACAGACGCTTGAGCAGCACCGCGCCCACCCCGTCAGCCAGCAATACCCCGTCCTTGTCCTCGGAGAAGCTGCGGCTTTCTGGGTGGCTCGCCAGCAGGCTGATCTGGCAACCATCGCGATAGGTGTCGGGGTATAGCAGCGACACGCCGCCCGCGATTGCCGCGTCGCATTCGCTATGCAGGAGGTTGTTGCAAGCCATGTGCACGGCTGTCATCGAGGAGGCGCTGTGCGCGTCCACAGCGACGCTGGGCCCGTTGAAGCGGAACATGCGCGACACCATCCCGGCCAGCGTGCCCGGCGAATCGTTGCGCCCGGAAGTGGTTGCGTCGGTCGGTGCAGACCGCTCCGCCGTCATACCGAGGTAGACGCCGACCCGCCTGCAGCGCAGGGCCTCAAGCCGCTGTTCGGTATAGCCGCTTGTGACCAGTAGGCGGTCCACGATGCCGACGAACAGCTTCTGCTCCTCGTTGAGCTGCTGCCTGGCCTTTGCCGGCACGCCACTCAGGAAGCCCGGATCGAGCGCTTCAATATCGCGGATGAAGCCACCCCACTTGCTGTAGCTGCGGCCCTGCCGGATCGCCACCTCGACATCCTCGGTGTAGAACTCGTCGAGCGACCAACGACGCGCCGGGACCTCGGTGATACAGTCACGGCCCGTCCAGAGGTTATCCCAGTATTCCTGTAGATCGGTCGAGGCTGGGAAATAACCGTCGAGGCCGATCACCGCGATGGCCTCGCGCTGCGTTGGCTTGGCGCCGCCCTGCTGCTCGCGCTCGGTTGAGCTGGATGTCGCCGCCACCGGTGGTGGCTCAGGCGGCGCTTCCAGCGTTGCCTGAGCCGAAGACTCGATCGCGACGAACGCTTCGCCATGCTCGCGCAACAGATACGCCGCCAGCGCTCTGATGCTCGGCTCCTCGAAGAACACCGCCGGGCTTAACGCCAAGCCGTGACGCCGGTTCAGGAGCTTCAGGAAGGCCTTGAGGCTGATCGAATCGAAACCAAATTCGCTTATCCTCGCGTCCCGAGACAAGGCCTCGATCGGCAGCTGCAGGTGGCTGGCAATCATCCCGGCCAGCTCCGCTTCCAGCTTCGCTTTCAAATCAGCGGGGTTCGACTGTAGGGTTGCGGCTTTTTCCTCGTCGACCGCCTCCGGCATTGCGCCCTCTACTACCTGACTCAGGCGCCGTGCGTCGCCGTGCATGACCAGCGCATGCGCGAAGTCCTGTGTCAGCACGCAGTTCAAGGCTTGCAGGCCCGCCTCGCTAGGCATGGCCTTGACGCCGGCCTCGCGCCACAACGCCGCCTGCGTGTCGGTGTCGATGCGCATGCCGCCTTCCTCCCACAACGGCCAGCTGATCGAATACAGGCGTGTACGACGCGTAACCCTGTCATACGGTGCCTGGCGATAGAGCGCATAGGCATCGAGGAAGGCGTTGGCGGCCGCATAATCGCCCTGGCCGAGGTTTCCGAGCACGCCCGCCACCGAAGAACACAACAGCAGCCAATCCAGGCTCAGCCCCGCAGTGGCGCGCTCCAGCGTCAGCAAGCCGGCTACCTTGGGTGCCAAGACCGCTTGCAAATCCTCCCTGCGTTTGTTGTGCAGTAGGCCGTCGCGCAGCACGCCAGCGGCATGGATTACGCCGCTCAGGCGACCATGCCGCGCCACGATCGATTGCGCCAGGGCCGCGACGGCGACGGCCTCGCTCACGTCCAGTGCGTGGCACTCGACTGTGGCACCCAGCTCGCCCAGCCGCTCGAGCCGTGCTTGCTGCGTGGGTGCCGGCGCACGACGTCCGCTGAGTACCAGGGTCGGGCACCGAACCTGACGCGCGATCCCCTCCGCGAACACCAAGCCCAGGCCTCCCAGGCCGCCGGTGATCCAGTACACGCCACCTTCGCGCCAGACCGGTGCCGATCCGCACGCCGGTACCGCCGGCACGTAGCTGAGCACCTCGCGACTGCTGCCCAGATAACGCACGCGCGAGGTCGGGTCGGCGGTGGCTTCCTCGTTCAGGCGCTCGCTCAGATGCGCAACGTCGTCGACGGCGATCAGTTGCGTACGCAACCAGCTGTATTCCTTTTCCGCTGTTCGCAGCAGGCCGCCCAAGGCCTGCAGCACGGCCCCCTCACTTCGCGCCGGCACCACGAGTTGCAGCAACACCGATCGGCGCGAGCGATGCTTGGCAAGCGTCTGGATCTCAGTCAGCAAGTACTCGGCGTAATGCGCATAGCGCTGGTCCAGCGAGCCCTCGTGCGTCCATTGCCTGACCGTGACGGCACCTTCGACGAGTGCCGGATCGGCATCCAACTCGCAGAGGACCACGTGCCGATCCGCTGCGGCGGTCTGTGCATCCGAAACTAATGCACGAGATCGCCACTGGGGAACCCACGTCAAGGTCCGGGTCTCGCCGGCATCGCCCTGGCTCATGCCAGCTTGCCCGAGCGGCTCGGATGCAAGGGCCGCTTCAGTATTGGCGACCGTCTTACGCACGGGTACCCAGTAACGCTCGCGTGCGAACGGATAGCCGGGCAGGCCGACGCGTTGCCAGCCATCGCCCTGGAACAGGAAGCTCCAGTCCAGCGGCAGGCCTTGCAGATAGGCCTCGCGCAGCGCTTCCAGCAGATCGCGTGCCGCCTCGTGCGAAATCATGTCGGTGTAGTCACTCATGCGTCGCTGCAGGGGGTCCAGCTGCTCTTCGCCCGGCGGAACATGGTCGGCACCACCGATCCGACCTCCGACTGTCTCCTTCTGAAGCGCCTCGGCCAGTTGCGCGCGTAAGCCCTTCAGGTCGCTCGCCAGGCAGGCCCAGCGGCAATCGAAATGGCGACGCCCGAGCAGCAAGGTATGGCTAAGCGAAGCGAGCGGCGGCACCTCGCCGTCCAGGTGAGCTAGAATCCGTTCCAATTGGAGGCGTAACTGGGGCTGCGTACGTGCCGAGAGCACGACTAGATAGGTGGGCCGCCGCGGCAGCACCCGGTTCGTGGCCGGCGCCTCGCCGATCACCGCATGTGCATTGGTCCCGCTGAAGCCGAACGAGCTGACCGCCGCCAGGCGCTGCCCGCCCACCGACGCCGGCCAGTCCTCCAGCGTGGTGGGCACGTACAGCGGGCTGCGTGAGAAATCGATATGCGTATTGCCCTGCTCAAAATGCAGCGAGGGTGGAATCCGGCGATGCCGCAAGGCCAGCAACAGCTTAATCACGCCTGCGATGCCGGCCGCCGCTGCGGTATGCCCAAGGTTGCTCTTGATCGAGCCGATCGCGCAGCGAGTGCCCAGCTCACCGGTCGGCTTCCCGTCGAGCAGCGCCTCGGTCAGCGCGCGGTATTCGATCGGGTCGCCCAGCACCGTGCCAGTTCCGTGCGCTTCCACCACCTGAATCTGCTGCGGGTCGATGCCGTGCCGCTGGTACACCTCGCGCTCCAAGCGCGTCTGCGAGCGCGCGCTTGGAGCAGTGATACCGTTAGTGGCACCATCCTGGTTGATGCCTGAACCCTTGATTACGCCGTGGATCAGGTCACCGTCGGCCAGAGCCTGCGAAAGGCGCTTGAGTACCACTACGCCCGCGCCCTCGCCCGGAACGAACCCGTCGGCGCGCGCATCGAAGGTATGACAGCGCCCGCGCGGTGACAGCATGCCGGCGCGGTTGGCCTGCAGGTAGAAGTGCTCGGTACTCTGCACAAACACGCCGCCAGCCAGGGCAAGCTCGGCCTCGCCGTGGCGCAGCGCCTGGCAGGCCTGGTGCAGGGCCACCAGCGAGCTGGAACAGGCAGTGTCAATCGCCACCGCAGGCCCCTGCAGGTCCAGGTGATAGGCGATACGCGCCGGGATCAGCGAGCCAGCATTGCCCCAGAAGGCCTGGGCCGGTGCGTCGCGCTCGAGCAGGCGCTGGTAGTCGCCGGCCGCACAGCCCACATACACGCCGCAGCGCCGGCCCTCGACAGACGCGCCCGCGTAGCCAGCATCCTCCAGCGCCCGCCAGGCCTCCTCCAGAAAGATTCGCTGCTGCGGATCCATCACCGCGGCCTCGTGGCCTGAGATATTGAAGAACATCGGGTCGAAGGCGTCGATGTCGCGCAGGAAACCGCCGTGATGGCAATACGGCTCCTGGTCGGGGCCGAGCGCGTCGAGCGGCCAGCGGCTGGCCTCCTCGATCAGGTCCTCGCCGCCGGCCAGGGCCTGCCATAGTTCCTGGAGGTCGCCGGCGCGCGCGAAACGACCGCTCATGCCAATCACCGCAATCGGCTCGATGGCGATGCGCTCTCCGCTGTCCGGTGCCTGATAGCGATAGGTTAACGGCACGCTGACCACTACCTTGCCGATATTGCGGCGATCCTCCAGCCACCGATAGGCATCCTGCACCTGCTCAAAATCGAAGATCCGGCTCAGGACCGGCGAGATTACGCCTGCCTCGAGAAGGCGCGTCATCTCGCGCACGCCGCGCTCTAGCGCGGCCGGATTAGTGCGACCGAGCTTGCGCAAGTCTATGCTGTGCAGGGTCTGGTTGTTGGCGAGCCCAGACAGGTCGATCGCGTGCGCCGACTTCAGCGCCGTCATTGCGATCTCGATGTAGCGGCCTTCCGGTGCCAAGCAGTTGAGTCCCTTCTGCACGGCGTCGCCGCCCAGCGTGTTGATCACCACGTCCACACCACGGCCTCCAGTCAGCCGCATCAGCTCGGCCTCGAAGTCCTGTTCCAGGTAATTGATGCGATGCTCGATACCTAGCCCGGCCAGGTAGTTGAGCTTGGCCGCGGAACCGGCGGTAGCGTAGATTCGCGCGCCAGCGTGCTGGGCTAGTTGGACAGCGACCAGGCCAGTGCCGCCGGTAGCCGTCTGAATCAGGATGCTCTCGCCGGCCTTCAGGCGCGCCTTGGTGAAGCACTCGATCATGGTCACCGCCACTACCGGCATCGCGCAGGCCGCCTCGAAGGACAGGCCGCGCGGCATGGCATAGACCTGCTGCTCCATGCAAGTCAGCACCGTGGCGTGCGCGCCCAGTTCGGCACCGGCGATCGCCATCACTGCGTCGCCCACCGCCACGCTGCTCACGCCCACGCCGATCGCCACCACCTCGCCGCTGGCCTCGAAGCCCGGCGTGAACGGATAAGCCGGCTGGGTCGGATACATGCCCTTGATGCAGAGCAGGTCGCCGAAGTTCAGCGAGAAGGCGTGCACCGCGATGCGTACCTCGTGCGGCTGCAGAGGCGAAAGGCTATCCGCGACGATGCGCACTTCGTCGATACTGCCGGGGCGGTCGAGCCAGACGCGGTGGTAAGTCGGGCCAGAGCCCGAGGGCCCGGGCGCGACGATCGGCAGAAGCCGGGGTTGTACCTGGACGGGCTCCGCCGGAGACGGTCGCCATACTGGCACAGGCGCCGCAGCCCGGAAAACTTCGGCAGCCAGCGACGGCATTGGCACCGTATCGAGCGCGCTTTCCGAAAGAGGCGAAGCAGCCATCTCCGTCATCACCGGCGCAGACACGACAGCTGCAACCGGCTCCAGCTCTGCGTCGCTCAACTGCACCGCATACTGCATGCTGATGTGCGTGCTCAACTGCTCGATCGTGCTGTAGTCGAACAGCGTTGTGGTCGGCAGGCGCAAGCCCAGCCGGGTGTTAATGGTGTTGACCAGGGCCACGCCGGTAATCGAGTCTACGCCGTAGGTCATGAAGGCCTGGTCATCCTGCAATTGTGCGGCGTTCATCTTCAGCGCTTCCAGCACGCTCTCACGGATCGCCTGGCGCACTCTGGCCTGCCGACCGCGTGCCCCGCCCGTCGCGGTCGCGACAGCCGCGACGGGCGCAGCGTTGACAGCAGCATGCGAGCGGCGCGTCGGCATCGTGGCCGGTCGCGAAGCCGACGGTGCCGCTACCGCTACTTCCGACGCAACCACCGGCGCGTTCGCCACCTCGGCCTGCACGCGAATCACACCGTCGCTGCCGGCCTCGACGATCTGCTGGCCAAAGCGGTGCGCCTCGAACGCCGGCGCCAGCACAGGCCGGAACCCTTCTCCCATCAAGACCTCCCTCCAGCTGTTCCAGCTCAGCGCCGGCGTACCGGGAATGCGCAGCGCCGGATCGCGCGCCAGCCACCAGCCGTCTAGCAGGCCGAAGGTCAGGTGCGCGAAGAGGCTGGTGCCTTCTATTTCGTTGAGCAGCAGGCGACCCTCGGCCCTGAGCAGGGACTTGGCATGGCGCAAGGTGCGGCGGATGTCGCGCGTGGCGTGCAGCACGTTGGTTGCCACGACCAGGTCGTAGCTTCCCGCCTCGAAGCCCTGGGCCAACGGGCTGCGCTCGATGTCCAGACGCTGCGTGTGCAGGTACGGTGCCAGCGACGCATACTGCTGTTCAGCATGGCGGAGGAACGCGGCAGACAGATCGGTATAGGCGTACTCGGCGATCCGCTCGGAATGCGGTGCCAGGCACCGGAACAGCCCCTCGCTGGTGCCGCCAGTGCCGGCACCGATCTCTAGGATACGCAGGCGTGCCCGGGGATCCTGCGCCAGCCGGGCCTGCACATGGGCTTGCAGGCGCTCGCCCAGCACCGCGTTGAAATAGTCGGCCACTGGGTTGTTGCGATACACGCCTTCCACCAAGTTCAGGCTAGCCTGCGGGAACAGCACCTCCGTGGCGGCGCGTTCGCCGCGAAGGATTGCGGGCAACGCCTGCAAGGCCACGTCGGCCAGACGGACGTGGGCACCGAGCGCTTTGTCGTCACGAAGCGCGTGCACATAGGCCTGCCATTGTGCGCTCAGAATGGCCTCGTCGGCGGCAGTCACGACCGGCTGCGCCTGCTCACCCAGCAGGCGCAGGCTGGCTTGGTGCCAGAGCGCATAGGCAGGCACCAGGCCCGGCGCCTGCGCGCCGTGCCAACCCCAGGCCGTCAGCTTCGCCCACAGCAGCCGGGCCAGTCGCGCTTCCATCGCGGCCTGTTCGGCGTAGGCGGCATCTGGCTTCGGCAGTGCCACCGGTGCCGGCAGGCTAAGCGCAGGTGACGCCTTGGCCAGCTCAATACGCGCTTGCGGATCGAAGGCAAGCAGCGGCGGCATCTGCGCCGTGGTGGTCTTGACGAAGGCCACCTGGTGCAGTGGCGCGGCCACCAGGCGCTCCAGCGCGATCATCGCCTCGGGCGGCTCGATCGATGCAACGCCGGCCTGGGCCATGCGTTCGCGATAGCCCTCGGCGGAGACGATGCCGATGCTGCCCCAGTAGCCCCAGTTCATCAGCTTGACTGGATAGGGGCGTCGCTGCCGCAGGCCGTGCGCGTAAGCGTCGGCATGGCAGCAGCCGGCCGCGTAGTTACTCTGCCCGGCCGACTTCGTATAGCTCTGCAGCGACGAAAAAAACAACTGGAAATCGAGCGGCTCGGTGCCAAATACGGCATCGAAGTTCTCGGTGGTGGCGGCTTTGGCGTCGAGCGCCGCCGCGAAGACGGCTTCCGGCATGCCGGCCAGGCTGCGATCAGCCAGCACGATTGCAGCGTGCACTAGGCCGTGGATCGTGCCGTGCCGCTGGCGGATTCGCGCATAGGCGCGCTCCAGAGCGGAACGGTCGGTGGCGTCGGCCCGTAGATACCAGGGCGCGGGTCCGAAGCCGCCCAGCCGGGCGCGTTGCTCGGCGATGACAGCATCCTCGGCGCGGCGCCCGAGCCAGACCACCTGTGCCTGGTAGTGACGCACCAGGTATTCGCTGAACGCCACGCCGACACCGCCGGCACCGCCCAGGATCACATAGACACCACCCTGACGGTAGGCCGAGGCTTGGACCGCCGGCAGGCGACAAGGCACGAGCTGCTGCCGATACCAGCGGCAGTCACGCCAGGCGCGTGCGTCGCCGCGCGAATCCGCTGCCTGCGCAGCTTGCGCCAGCCATTGATGGCCATCCTGCGTGATCTGCGCCGGCAGGTCGATCAGGCTGATCCGCCAATGCGGGTATTCCTTGGCGAGACTGCCAACCAGGCCATGCACGCTGGCCTGGCGTGGATCCGCCGTCTCCTGCGGCCAGACTGCCTGGGCTTGCCGCGTGACCACAACGAGCTGCAGCGAACGCGTGCCGTAATCCAGGGCTAGAAGCGCCTGGACCAGGCGCAGGCCCATCAGTGCCGCGTGCGGCTCGGCACTCGGTACGGCCCAGATCAGTTGCTGCAGCTCACCTTGCTCGCCGAGACGCTCGGCCAGGCACTCGCGGCTAGCCTCGGGCTCCCAATCCAGGTTACGCAGGCCGCTCGAACCGATCCAGTCGGCCTCGCCCAGAACCAGCGTACCTTGCTTCTGAAAGCCGTCCTGATTTGCGTTCTGATGTGCGTCGAGATCCGCGATGTCCCATGCCGGAGCGAGCGTCCACTCTCGGACCGCATCAGCTGCCGCCACCAACGCACTCGATTCGGCATCGGCTAGTGCTTCCACCGAACGACGGCTGAATTGGCCGAGCCGCACGGCAACCTGTCCTTGCGCGTCGACGATGTCGATATCGAGCTTGGGCACGACGGCGCTGTCACCAACGGCACGATGCACCACGACATAGGCGGGACTCGGCACAGGGCCCCATTGTTCGACCAGCTCGACCGCAAACGGCAGACTCAGGCCAACCTGCTCGCCGGCCAGACCGAGGCTGGCCTGCAAGGCACCGTCGAGCAGATTAGGTGGAAGGCCGTAGCCGGCCAGCCGTTCGACGTCGGGCGCGCGCAATTCGGCCACCACCGCTGCGTCGCCGATCTGCCAAGACATCAGCACCTGAAAGTTTTTACCATAGTGCAGCCCCATGGCCTCGAGACGTGCATAGCCCTCCTCGCGCGACCAGTGCCGCGTGCAGCCCTCGAGCAGCCCGGCCAGGTCGAGCGTAGGCGCCGGTGTCTGTTCGCCCAGCGCCTCAGCCCAGCCGTGGCTATAGACCAGCGTGTCGCCATCCTGCTCGCGATAGATCCGGAAGCTGATGCGACCGTCGTCTTCCACGCGCAAAACGATATGCAGCTCGGCCTCGCCCTCCGCCAGCAGCGGCCGCAGCCAGGTGACCTGCCGAAGACGCACTTTGGCGCCTTCCAGGGCAAGGCTCAGCGCCGCCCGCGCCCATTCCAGCTGGGCCGCGCCGGGCAGCAGGCCGTGGTCTTGTACCTGGTGCTCGCGCAGTAGCCAGGATTGCGGGTCGAGCCGCGTACTGAAGCGGAGGCCACCCAGGTGCGAAGTGTTGCGATGGACCAGCGGATGCAGCACCGCCGCCTGTGTCGACGCCGCGTCGATCGAGGGTAAGTTCTTCGGCACCCAGTAGCGATCGCGCGCGAAGGGATAGGTCGGCAGGCTGATGCGGCGCGGCAGTGCCTGACCGTACAGTCGATCCCAGTGGATCGACAGACCCTGCACCCATAGCTCAGCTAGCTTCTCCAGCTTGCCACGCGTGATCCATTTCGCCACCGCTTCCTGGAGTTCCTCGTCGTCGCCGAATACCGCCATGGCTTCCTGGCTGCGGCGTGGCTCGCCGCGGTATACCGCCTCGGCCAGCGTGTCTTCTTGCAGACAGGCGTTCAAGCGTGCGCTCAACTGTTCGATCGAGGCCGCCACGATCGCCAGCCGATGCTCCATCGCCTCGCGACCGACCTGCAGTGTATACGCCAAATTCTCGAGATTCGGCGCATACGATTGTACATGTGCCAGCAACTGTTCGGCCTGGTGCCGAAGAATGTTCTCGTTGCGCGCGGACAGCACCACCAATACCGGGCCTTTCCGGGGCACTGCTTCATGCTGGCTGGATGCCGGCGCTTCCGAGACGATCAGGTGCGCATTGGCACCACCTGCGCCGAACGAGGACAGCCCCGCGATGCGCGGATATTCGCGTTCTCCTCCGCCATCGAATTTCAGCACCGGCCGCGTCCACGGGCCCAGCTCGCGTTGCACCACGAACGGTGTCTGGCTGAAATCGATATGCGGATTCAGCGTATCGCTGTGCAGGCTCTTCACCAATTGCCCGTGCTGCATCTGCAGCAGAACTTTGGTCAAGCCCGCCATCCCGGCTGCGCTTTCCGCGTGGCCGATATTCGACTTAGCTGAGCCGATCGCGCAATACGCCTTGTCCTGCGTGCTCGCCCCATAAGCCTGGCTTAGGCCTGCAATTTCGATCGGATCGCCCAGCGAGGTGCCCGTGCCGTGTGCCTCCACGTAGCTAATCGCCCGCGCAGGCACACCCGCTTCCGTCAATGCCTGACTGATCACCTGGCCTTGCGCGCCGGGATTCGGAACCGTGTAGCCATTAGTCTTGCCGCCGTGATTCAGCGCACTACCCTTGATCACGCCATGGATGTGATCGCCATCGGCGAGCGCCTTTTCCAGCGGCTTGAGCACCACCGCGCCCACGCCCTCGGCCGGCACATAGCCATCGCCGCCTTCGCCGAAACTCGTGCAGCGGCCATTGCTGGCCATGAACTGCCGATCCGACAACAGCAAGTACTTGTTTGGATGCACGCTGACGTTCACGCCGCCGGCAATCGCTACTGCGCAGCCGGCCTGGCGCAGGCTCTGGCAAGCCAGATGAATCGCCGTCAATGACGATGAGCACATCGTATCCACGGCTAGACTCGGCCCATGAAAATTGCAGTGATAAGACACTCGGTTGGCGATCGACGAGGCGCTGCCGAATAGGCTCAACGCCTGTCCTTGCGCCTGCGCCTGGGCACCGTACAGCTGATATTCCTCGTACATCACGCCGACGAACACGCCGACTTGCCCGCGTCGCTCCCCAGACGTAGCCGAAGCCGCGAGCCCCGCCCGCGTGTAACCGGCATCTTCGATCGCGTGATACGCGCATTGCAGGAACAAACGTTCCTGCGGATCGATCAATTCGGCCTCGCGCGGAGAGATATTGAAGAACAGCGGATCGAAGGCATCCACCTCGTCGATGAAACCACCCCACTTGCTATAGATTTTGCCCAGCTTGCCCTTAGCCGGATCGTACTGGCCGCGCCAGTCCCAGCGCTCATCAGGAATCTCGGTGACGCAATCGATACCCTGCAGCAGGTTAGCCCAGTAGTCGGCCACGCTCCGCGCCTGCGGATAACGCCCGCTCAAACCGACGATGGCAATATCGAGCGGGACCGGTGGCGTATCGGGCGGCGCTCCGGAGGTCAGCGCGTTCCGGCGCGAGAAGCGGTCCAGTAAACGGCCCGAAAAGCGGCGCGCGGGGAGGGAAGGCGCTGCGTTGACCGGCGCAGGAGAGGGCGAAGGCGTGGGTAGCGTCGAGACGGCACCGGCCTCAGCCTTCGACCATCCCAGCAGGGCATGCAACGCGGCACCATGATGCTCGAGGAAATACCCGGTCAAGGCGGCAATGCTCTGGTATTCGAAGAACAGCGTAGCCGGCAGACGCCCGAAGCTCGCTTCGAGATCGCGTGTCAGGCTGATCACCAGGATTGAGTTGATGCCGTATTGCTCCAGCGGTACCTTCGCGTCGATGCGCTGTGGCGGTAGCCTCAGGCTCTGCGAGAACAGGCGCGTAAGGAAGCGCTGCGCCGCTTCACGGAAGTCCATCCCGGCTTCCTGCGCGACAAGTGTCGCCGTTTCCTCCTGCGCTTCCAGCGCCAGCGCCGTGTGAACCGCCTGCACATGGCCCAGCAAGCGCGCCCGCTCACCATGCAGAACAAGCACCTGGCCGGCACCGCTCTCGCTCAGCGCCTGATCGAGCGCGGCCAATCCAGCCTCACTTGGCAGCGCCTGCATACCGGTACTGCGTTGTAGATGCGCCTGCATTGCGGCATCAACCTGCATGCCGCCCTCGGCCCACAGCGGCCAGCTCACTGAGATCGCTCGACCGTGGCGGTGTCCTTGCGCCACGAGTTCGTCGCGATACACCGCATAGGCGTCGAGATAGGCGTTAGCGGCGGCGTAATCGCCCTGACCCACATTGCCTAACACACCAGCCGCCGAGGCACACAGCAGCAGCCAGTCGAGTTCAATGGTGGCCGTGGCCTGGTCCAGCGCCATCATACCTGCCACCTTGGGTGCCAGTACCTGTTGCAGTGCGTCGACGGTTTTCCCGCGTAGCAGGCCATCACGCAGTACGCCTGCGCCATGGATCACGCCGTTCAGGCAGCCATGACGCCCGACAATGTTCTGTGCTAGGGCTGCTACGACCGCCACATCGGTGATATCGAGCGCGTGATACTCCACGTGTGCGCCCAAGGCCCGCAATGCATCCAATTGCGCCTGTCCAGCCGCGTCCGGCTCGCGCCGACCGCTGAGCACCAGCACCGGAACCTGTGCCTGGCGCGCGATATGCGCGGCGAACAGACGGCCCAAGCCGCCCAGACCACCGGTGATCCAGTACACACCTCGATCGCGCCAGGGCCGCACTCCCTGGCGGGGTTCGAACACTTCTGCGTAGTCGAGAATCTCGCGCCCCGCCTCGCCATAACGCAGCCGCGGTGCCGGAGAACTGGCTTCGGCGGCCAAGCGTGCGGCTAGGTTGCTCGTATCTTTCACTGCGATGGTCTGGGCCACCAGCCAGGGATATTCCTGCCCGGCCGTGCGCAGCAGGCCATCCAGCCCTTGCAGTACCGCGTGCTCGCCTTGCGCCGGCACCACCAGTTGCAGCCACAGCCGGTCGGACCGGCTGGCCTCCAGCGTCTGGAGTTCGATGCAGAGCTTCTCCGCATAGCGCGTATAACGCTCATCAAGGCTACCCTCGGCGGTCCAGTGCATGCTGGACGCGGTGGGCAAAGTCTCGCGCAGATCGACCGGTGCGACCTCGCAGAAGATCACGCAATGCGCGACGTTGGCAGGCACCATGTTCGTCGCCAGCGCCGGCTGCACACGCCACCGCGGTGCCAGCATCAGCGTGCCGACCGCCGTCGATGCAGGCGCGACCGAACGCAGGCTCAGGCCGCTCAGGCACACTGCCACCTGCCCTTGCTCGTCGACGATGCGGATATCGAGCTTACGCACCGCCTCGTTGTCGTCGGCACCGGGCTGCACCACGGCATAGGCCGTCGCCGGCACAGCCCCCCACTGCTCGACGGTTTCGACCGCGAACGGCAGGATCAGCCCGGTGGATTCAGCATACAGGCCGATACAACTTTGCAGCGCGCCATCTAGCAGGCTCGGCGGCAGCACGAAGGCTGCCTCCTGGTCGACGTCTGCCGGCCACCGAAGCTCGCCAATCGCGATACCTTCGCCTCTCCTGAGGCCGGCCAGCGACTGGAAGCTCGGCCCGTAGTTCAACCCCATTCTGACGAAACGCGCATAGCACTGTTCACCCGTCAGCCTATAGGTGCAGCGCGCGCGCAAGCCTGCCAGATCAATGCGGGGCACCTGCCCCGGGCTCACCGCCTCGGCCCAGCCTTGGCTATGGACCTGGCCATTGTCGCCATAGATCTCGAAAGCCAGGCGACCGTCGTCCAGCGGTGCCAGGGCGATATGGCATTCCGCCGCCTGCTCCACCACCAGCGGCTGCAGCCAGTCGACCTGACCGAGGCGAATCGACGGCTCGCCGCCCAGCGCCAGCGCGACCGCGGCGCGTGCCCATTCCAGCTGCGCCACACCTGGCAGCACGCTGCATCCCCGCACCACATGGTCGCGCAAGAAGAAAGCGTCGACGACGAGGCGGCTACTGTAGCGCTGTTCGTCGAGGTCGGAGGTATTGCGATGCACGAGCGGATGCAATTGCACCGCCTCCCCTGCCTCGGCATGCTTCGTCGGCTTCACCCAATAGGTTTCCCGCGCGAACGGATAAGTCGGCAGGTGCACCCGGTTCGGCGGCGTCTGGCCGAACAGCTCATGCCAAGCCAGCGCATAACCCTGGCAATACATGTCGGCAAGCGCCGACAGCGCTTCTCGGCTTGCTTCCCCCTGCGCGCCAGCTTGCTGCTGGACCTGTTTGGTGGTCTGCTGCACGCCCGCGATCCTGCCGATCAATTCCTGGCCGTAGTCCAGCAAGGCCTTCTGAGCGGCGAACTCGCGGCTCACCACGCCGCGGAACAGGTTGGCGCGGGTTTCCCGAGACAGCGCCTGCTGCAGGGCATACACGGCATCCTCGCGATCCTGGACCACCACCGCGCAGCGATGCGCGAAGTGCTGGCGTCCGACGAGCAGGGTGTGACTGATCGAGGCCAGCTCCGCTGCATCGTGCTCCCGCGCCTGCAAGCGCTCGATAAGGTCCTGAACGCGCTGCCGCAAAGCCTCAGCGGTCTTGGCCGAAACCGCCAGCAGAAGCGGTCGTACCGCCGCGTGCCGCCCAGCGTCTGCTGGGGCAGCGTGGCCGCGCAGCACCATGTGGGCATTGGTGCCGCTGATGCCAAACGCGCTGACGGCACCCAGTCGCGCGCGCGTGGTCGGTGCCGGCCAGGGCCGCGCGGCGGTATTAACATAGAAGGGGCTCTTCTGCCAGGCGATGTGGTCGCTGAGTTGCTCGCAATGCAGGCTGGCCGGAATCGTCTCGTGACGGATCGCTTGCACCAGCCCCACCAGGCTGACCAGCCCGGACGCCGCCTGGGTATGGCCCAGGTTGGTCTTGCTTGAGGTCAGCGCGCAAGATTGCGGCGCACGCTCGTGTGGCGTGAAGGCATCGGCTAGCGCATTGATTTCGACTGGATCGCCCAGCGGCGTGCCGGTGCCGTGGGTGACGATGTAGTCGATGTCTGCGGGATCGATGTGATGACGCGCGTACACCGATTGCAGTAGCCGGGTCTGCGCGGCCCCGCTGGGGGCGGTGATGCCGTTGGTCTTGCCGTCGTAGTTGATGCCACTGCCGACGATCACCGCGTGGATCGGATCGCCGTCCGCCTCGGCCCGCGAGAGCCGCTTGAGCACCAGGGCCACCACCGCCTCACCAGGCACCATACCGTTGGCGCGGCGATCGAATGCGTGGCAGCGGCCTTCCGGCGACAGCATGCCCGCCTGTTCCATCGAACGCACGATGGCCGGCGTCAGCAGCAGGTTCACGCCAGCGGCGATCGCCGTGTCGCATTCGCCGACACGCAGGCTCAGACAGGCCTGGTGCGCGGCCACCAGGCCTGACGAGCAGGCGGTGTTGATCGCCATGGCCGGCCCGTGCAGATTTAATGCATAGGCCAGGCGCGTGGCCAAAACGCCGTCGTGATTCGAGGTGACGTCGGCCTCGGTCTTACCGATCAGCTGGTAGTCGCCCTGCTCCACGCCGACAAACATGCCCACCGTGTGAAGCTGCAGCTGGGTAACGCCGTAACCGGCATCCTCCAGCGCGCGCCAGGCCTCCTGCAGCAGCAGGCGCTGGCGCGGGTCCATGGCTTCCGCCTCGCGCGGCGAGATCTCGAAGAACAGCGGATCGAATTCAGCCACGCCAGGCAGCAGGCCGATGCGGTCACAAGCTGGTCGCTGCGGCGGCGGCCAGGCCGCGAAGCGCTCGGTGCCGGCGGACTGCAGCACTTCTCGGCCATCACGCAGGATCGTCCACAGCTCGTCGACCGAACGCGCGCCCGGGAATCGACCACTGATGCCAATGATCGCGATTGGCTCAACGATATTCGCGACCGCGCCGGCTAGCTGCGCGTGGCGGCGGCGGCGAATCGAAGCGGACGTTGCAGCAGTCGGCGCGCCAAGCTGGGCAGGCCCCGCTTCCGCGCGTTCAACTTCCGAAGCTGCGCGATAGAACGCGGCCAGCGCGTCGCCGTGGCTGTCCAACAAATAAACGCTGAACTGCTCGAGCGTCGGATGGCTGAAAAACAGCGACGGCGTCAGCGCGATGCCGTAATGCTCGCCCAGACGCGCGGCGAACGCAGTCAAGGAGACCGAGTCGTAGCCATAGTCGATCAGGTTGGCCTGCGTGTCCACTGCATCGCGCGGCATCTGCAGCAGCGCGGAGGTATGCTCAACCAGGTCCCAATTCACGCAGTCGGCCAGGTCCAACCCCTTCAGCTCGCGTCGATAACCTCGCCCGGGGGACATCTTGGCCACCGGCTCGGCCAGCGCCGGAACACGGTAAGCGGTGCTGACGTAATCGCGCAGACGTTGCGGCTCGCCGTGCAGCACCAGCACGTGAGAGACCGTCGCGGCCAGCGCCTGGTGCAGCGCCGCCAGCCCTGCCGCCCTGGGGAGGGCCTGCATGCCGGTGGCGCGGCGCATCTGCTCCTGCGCGACCGCGTCGATATGCATGCCGCCCTCGGCCCACAGCGGCCAGCTCAGCGACACGCAGCGGCCCCGGCGCCGACCCTGTTCCACCAGTTCTTGACGATACGCGGAATAGGCGTCCATGAAGCCGTTGGCCGCAGCATAATCGGTCTGTCCAGCGTTGCCCAGCACGCTGCTCACCGAGGAGCACAGCAGGAACCAGTCTAGTCCGATATCGCGGGTCGCCATATCCAGCGCGAACAGGCCGCCCACCTTGGCGTTCAGCACTTGCCGCAGGTCAGCCTCGCGCTTGTTAGCCAACAGGCCGTCGCGCAGCACGCCGGCACTGTGGATGATGCCGTTCAGGCCGTCATGCTCTGCGACGATAGCCCGGGCCACTGCCTCGACCGCCGCCGCGTCGCCGGTATCCATTGCGCGGAATTCGACACGTGCGCCCTGCTCGCGCAATCGTTCGATAAAGGCTGCCTGCGCCGTATCGGGCGGGCGCCGCGCGCTCAGCACCAGCACCGGACAGCGAACCTCGGCGGCTATCGCAGTCGCGAACAGCCGGCCCAGACCGCCCAGGCCGCCGGTGATCCAGTACACGCCCTCGTCGCGCCATGCTAACGGCATGGCGCGCACGCCTTCAGGAGGCGCCAGCGGGATGAAGTCGAGTACCTCTCGCCCAGCTGCGCCATCACGCAGCGCCGGCACGGGTGCTATAGCTTCGGTGTTCAGACGAACGGCGAGCTCCTGCGCACTGTCCACGGCGATCACCTGGATCAGTAGCCACGGGTACTCGAGGCGGGCGCTACGCAGCATCCCACCCAGCCCCTGCATCAGGGCTGCCTCACCCCGGGCAGGCAGCACCAGTTGCAGCAGCACCTGGCCGCTGGGGCCGCCGGCGACGATCTTTTGCAACCACGCCAGCGCCTGCCCGGCATACACGCCGTAGCGCTCGGCAGGGTTGCCCTCGGCCTGCCAGCGCAGGCAGTGCGCCGGCACCAGCTCAGCTTCCAGCGAGGCCGGCGCATCCAGTTCGCATAGCACGACCCAATGGGCCGCGTAGCTCGGGCGCTCGCACGCGGCAGGAGGCCCAGCCTGTGGGGTCCAGCACGGTGCCAGCAGCAAAGTCTGAGCGACCGGAGACGCTTGCGTAGAGGGTTGTTGCGGTGCAAGGCCTTGCAGGCTCGCGAGCACGTAGCCCTCACCATCGGCAAAATCGATGTCAACATCAAGCTGGCCCGGATGCTGCCGCACAACCACCATACCCTGCACGGGTAGGCTACCGACCATCCGCAGCTGCCGCGCGGCAGTCGGCCAGCTCCAGTCCTGCTGCGGCCAGGCCAGCCGACAGGCCTGCAAGGCGACGTCGAGCAGGTTCGGCGCGAGCGCGTAATCCTGCCAGGACGCATCGACCTTCTGCCGCCAGTGGGCGATCGCCAGGCCTTCGCCAGACTGCAGGCTGCTCAAGGCTTGGAAGCTATCCGCGCATGACCATCCGGCGGTGGCGAGACGGGAGTAGGCCTCGTCACCGTCGAGATGTTGCGTGCACTGTGCCTGCAAGGCAGGCAGGTCAAGCCGGGGTGCCGGCAACGCGTCGACCAGTTCGGCACGGCCTTCTGCGTAGACCTCGCGGCCTTCGTCATCCTCGCGGTAAATCTCGTAGCCGACGTGCGTCTCGTCCTCCCAATCCAGGGCGATATGCAGCGTTGTGGGTGCATCGACATGTAGGGGCACCAGCCACCGCATCTCCTCCAGGCACAAGCCGGCAGTGCCGCCCAATGCATGTGCCAGGGCGGCTCGCGCCCATTCCAGCTGGGCCAGGGCCGGCAACGTAGGCCGACTGTGCAGGCGATGTCCGCGCAGCAGGCCCGTCCCGGCGTCCAGCACGGTGGTGTAGCGTTGGCCTTGCAGGTCCGAGCTGTTCACGTGCACCAACGGATGCAGGATCTGCGCGCCAGCCACGCGCATGGTGGCCGCGCCGGCATCGATCCAGTATCGCTCCTGGGCGAAGGGATAGGTCGGCAGACTGATGCGTCTCGGCATCGCCTGGCCGTACAGTTGTTCCCAGTGGATCAACAGACCCTGCACCCATAGCTCGGCTAGCTTCTCCAGCTTTCCACGCGCGATCCACTTTGCCACCACTTCCTGCAGTTCCTCGTCGCCGCCGAACACCGCCATAGCTTCCTGGCTGCGGCGCGGCTCGCCGCGGTATACCGCTTCGTCCAGCGTGTCGTCTTGCAAATAGGCGTTCAGGCGCGCACTCAGCTGCTCGGTCGAGGCTGCCACGATTGCCAGCCGATGCTCCATCGCCTCGCGACCGACCTGCAGCGTATAAGCCAGGTTCGCGAGATCCGACGCATGCGACTGCACATGTGTCAGCAACTGTTCAGCCTGGCACCGAAGAATATTCTCGTTGCGCGCGGACAGCACCACCAACACCGGGCCTTGCCGCGGCACTGCTTCATGCCGGCTGGATGCCGGCGCTTCCGAGACGATCAGGTGCGCATTGGCACCACCCGCGCCGAACGAGGACAGCCCCGCGATGCGCGGATATTCGTGTTCGCCGCCGCCATCGACTTCCAGGACCGGACGCGTCCACGGGCCCAGCTCGCGCTGCACCACGAACGGCGTCTGGCTGAAATCAATATGCGGATTCAGCGTGTCGCTGTGCAGGCTCTTCACCAATTGCCCGTGCTGCATCTGCAGCAGCACCTTGGTCAAGCCAGCCATTCCGGCCGCGCTTTCCGCGTGGCCAATGTTCGACTTGGCCGAGCCGATCGCGCAATATGCCTTGTCCTGCGTGCTCGCCCCATAGGCCTGGCTCAGGCCTGCGATTTCGATCGGATCGCCTAGCAAGGTACCCGTGCCGTGTGCCTCCACGTAGCTGATCGCCCGTGCAGGAACACCCGATTCCGCTAATGCCTGACTGATCACCTGGCCTTGCGCGACGGGATTCGGCACCGTGTAGCCATTGGTCTTGCCGCCGTGATTCAGCGCGCTGCCCTTGATCACGCCATGGATGTGATCGCCATCGGCTATCGCCTTTTCGAGCCGCTTGAGCACCACCGCGCCCACGCCCTCGGCCGGAACATAGCCATCGCCGCCTTCGCCGAAACTGGTGCAGCGGCCATTACTGGCCATGAACTGCCGATCCGACAACATTAGGTATTTGTTTGGATGCACGCTGACGTTTACGCCGCCAGCGATCGCCACCGAACAGCCGCCTTGGCGCAGGCTCTGGCAAGCCAGATGAATTGCCGTCAATGATGACGAGCACATCGTATCCACGGCCAGGCTCGGCCCATGGAAATTGCAGTGATAAGACACCCGGTTAGCGATCGACGAGGCGCTGCCGAACAGACTCAGCCCCTGCCCTCGTGCCTGCGCCTGCGAGGCATAAAGCTGGTATTCCTCGTACATCACGCCGACAAACACGCCGACCTGCCCGCGTCGCTCACCCTCTGTGGCTGAAGCCGCCAGCCCTGCTCGTGTATAACCGGCGTCCTCGATCGCGTGATACGCGCATTGCAGGAACAGGCGCTCCTGCGGGTCCATCAGCTGCGCCTCCCTCGGAGCGATACCGAAGAACATCGGATCGAAGGCGTCCATGCCGTCGATGAAACCGCCCCACTTGCTGTAGCTCTTGCCGTCCTGGCCCTTGCGCGCGTCGAAGTGCTGGCGCCAGTCCCAGCGCTCGGCGGGGATCTCGGTGACGCAATCAATGCCCTTCAGCAAGTTAGCCCAATAGTCGGCCACGCTGCGCGCCTGGGGATAACGTCCACTCAAACCGACGATGGCGATATCGAGCGGCGCGCCCACCGTTGAGACCGGCGGGCCAGCGACCATCGAGCCAGGCAGGCTGCGACGATGGCGGCGACGGCGCAAAGCCGGTGCATCGATCGACGCCTCCCTTGCCGGGGCCGACGAGGTAACCGCCATCAGCTGAGTGGCAGCCGGCGCGGCACCGAGCATGGTGAGACTGTCCGCGTGATGCGCGAGAAAATACTCGGTCAGCGCGGCGATGCTCTGGTATTCGAAGAACAACGTGGCCGGCAGACGCCCGAAGCTCGCTTCTAGATCGCGCGTCAGGCTGACCACCAGGATTGAATTGATGCCGTATTGCTCTAGTGGTGTCTGCACATCGATGCGCTGCGGCGGAAGCTTCAGGCTCCTGGACAGCAGGCGCGTGAGATAACGCCGTGCCGTTTTGCGTAAGGCTTCCTGGCTATCGACGGGGCCCGCGGCTGGCGCCAGTGCCAGCACGCTGCGCACGACAACCGGCTCGGGCGCACGATACAGCGCCTGCACACGCGCTAGCAGCCGCGTGCGATCGCCATAAAGCAGTAGGCTATGCGCGCGCGGAGTGGCCAAGAGTTGCTCCAGCGCCGCGAGGCCTATCTCGCTGGGCAGGCTCTGCATGCCGGTACTCCGCCTCAGATAAGCTTGGCCTTCGGCATCGATGCGCATGCCACCCTCGGCCCACAGTGGCCAGCTCACCGAGATCGCACGACCACGGCGCAGCCCTTGCGCGACGAGCTGCTCGTGATGGACCGCGTAGGCGTCGAGATAGGCATTGGCGGCACCGTAGTCGCCCTGCCCAGTGTTGCCGATCACGGTCGTCATCGACGAACACAACAGTAGCCAGTCGAGTTCAAGATCCGCGGTGGCGTGATCCAGCGCCATCATACCAGTTACCTTGGGTGCCAGCACCTCTTGTAGTTCGTCGACGGTCTTGCTGTGCAGCAAGCCGTCGCGCAACACGCCAGCGCCGTGGATCACGCCGTTCAGGCAACCGTGACGCGCGATGATGTTCCGTGCCAGGGCAGCTACGGCCGCTGCGTCGGCGATATCGAGCGCGTGATACTCCACGTTCGCGCCCAGCGCCCGCAGTGCATCCAATTGCGCTTGCCCCGCCGTGTCCGGCTCGCGCCGACCGCTGAGCACCAGCACCGGCGTCTGCACCTGTCGAGCGATATGCGCGGCGAACAGCAACCCCAACCCGCCTAGGCCGCCGGTGATCCAGTACACGCCGTCCTCACGCCATGGCATGGCCGTCTCGGTCGGCGGCACCTCCACGAAATCCATCACCTCGCGCGTGCTCGCTTGCATGCCCTGATAGCGTACACGCGGCACCGGCGCTGCAGCTTCACGCGCCAGGCAATCGGCCACCGGGGCATCCGCCGGCAGCGCGATTACCTGGCTGTGCAGCCAGGGATATTCCTGCTGAGCGGTGCACAACAAGCCGACCAGCCCCTGCAGTACCGCCGCCTCGCCTTGCGCAGGCACCACCAGCTGCAAAAGCACTGGATCCGCAGGATGGTCGGCCGCCAGCGCCTGCAATTCGCAGAGCAATTGCCCGGCATAACGCGCATAACGTTCGGCCAGGCTACCCGGCGCTTGCCAATGCACCACGCTCGCCGCAGGCAGCGCCGCATCGAAGCCGCCGCGAAGTGCCTCGAACTCGCACAGCACTACGCGATGCGTTCGATAGCCCGGCTCGGGCGGCGCCTCGACAGCCGACCGTGCTTGCCAGCGCGGCACCATTAACAGGCTGTCCGCCGGCGCGGCGGCTTGGACGGCGCGCGTGCTGAAGCCGGTCAGGCGCAGCGCCACACGACCGCTTTCTTCAACAATCGAGATATCGAGCTTACGCAGCACGCCGCTGTCGTCAGCCGCGCGCTGCACTACCACCAGCGCCGATTCAGGCAGCGCATGCGATTGCTCGACGCTTTCCACCGCGAACGGCAGTTGCAGGCCGGCGGTTTCGTCCACCAGCCCGTAGCTGGCCTGCAGGGCACCGTCGAGCAGGCTGGGCGACCAGCGGTAATCGCCCAGCTCGATACCCACCGGTACCTGCAACCGACCGATCGCCAGGTCCGCGCCCACGTGCAGCTCGGTCAGCACCTGGAAAGCCGGCCCATAGCCCAGGCCCATACGCGTGAACCGCGCGTAGCAGGCGGGGCCGTCAATCCGCCGCGTGCATCGCGCCTGCA
Source organism: Burkholderia sp. (assembly GCA_040954445.1). GTDB lineage: Bacteria > Pseudomonadota > Gammaproteobacteria > Burkholderiales > Burkholderiaceae > Burkholderia > Burkholderia gladioli_A. The sequence goes on from CP144362.1 coordinate 425,195, forward strand.
AAGTAGCCAGGTCCAGGTTGGGTACTTTGCGCTCGGCGTCAAGCCGGGCCCGGCCCAGACTATAGAGTTCAACCTCGTCGTCCGAGCCACGATAAATCTCGTAGGTGAGCCAGCCGCCCTCGTCGGCCTCGATACCGATATGCACCTCCAGTGCCTGCTCCACCGTCAGCGCCTGCACCCAGCTCACCTGCTCCAGGCGGAGGGAGGCCGACGTATCGCCAAGCGCCAGGGCCAGCGCCGCCCGCGCCCATTCTAGCTGGGCCACGCCGGGCAATACATGCCGGCCCTGCACCACGTGATCACGCAAATAGAAGGCCTGCTGGTCCAGCCGGCTGCTGTAGCGCTGCTCGGCCAGGTTAGAGGTGTTCCGGTGCACCAGCGGATGCAGCAGCGGCGCGCCGCTCGCCTCTGCTGTGGCCTGCGCGACCGCCTGCGGAAGCCAGTGACGCTCTTTCATGAAGGGATAGGTCGGCAAGCTGATCCGGCGCGGCGGATTCGCGCCATACAGGCGACGCCAGTCGACATCTAGCCCCTGCACCCACAGCTCGGCCAGCTTGCCGAGTTCGCCGCGCGCGAACCAAGCGGCCAGGCTGGTGGCGATGGAGGCGGTGAAGGCCTCGTCGAGCACGAAGCTACCGAGCAAATAACCCTGCTGCCCGGCGCGTCCTTGCCAGAGCTGGCGAATACCAGCCTCGCCGGCCAGGAAGCGTGCCAGCGCCTGGCGCAGTTCCGCCAGGCTGCCGACAGCCAGGGCTAGGCGGTATTCCATCGCGTCGCGTCCCACCTGCAAAGTGTAGGCGACGTCCGGCAGATCCGCCTCGTCCAGCGCGCCGATCGCTTCATGCAGTTGTCGGACCTGGGTCTGCAGCACTTCCTCCCGCTTGGCCGACAACAGCAGCAAGGCGCTCGAGCGCGCCGCCATCGGTACCGTGTTCGCAGGATTGGCGGGGTATTCCTCCAACACCACGTGTGCATTGGTGCCACTGAAGCCGAAGCTGCTGACGCCGGCCAGCTTCGGACCGACCGGCCAAGGCCGCGCTTCGCTGACCACCTCGACCGGCAGTGCCGCCCAGTCCAAATGCGGATTGGGCTGCTGCAGATGCAGATGGCGCGGAATCAGGCCATGCCTCATCGACAGCATCACCTTGATCAGGCCCGCCATGCCGGCGGCGGCCTCCAAGTGCCCAATATTAGTTTTCACCGAGCCCAGCAGCAGAGGCTGCCCGATCGGACGTCCCGCGCTGAGCGCAGCGCAGGCAGCCAGCACCTCAATAGGGTCGCCCAGCCGCGTTCCGGTGCCGTGGGCTTCTAGGTAGCGCAGCGCGTGCGGCACCACTCCGCCCTTGCGCAGCGCGGCCTCAATCACCGCCTGCTGGGCGCCCTGGTTGGGCGCGGTCAGGCCGGCACTAGCACCGTCCTGGTTGATCGCGCTGCCACGGATCACCCCCCACACCGGGTCGCCGTCGCGCTGTGCTTCCGAAAAACGCTTGAGCACCAGCATCGCGCAGCCCTCGCCGCGCACATAGCCGTCGGCCGAGGCGTCGAAGGTCTTGCAGCGCGCTTCGGGCGACAACATACCGGCCTGCTCGAAAGCGGCGAACATGTCCTCGTGCAGCAGCAGGTTCACTCCACCGGCCAGGGCCAGGCTACATTCTCCGGCCAGCAGGCTCTCGCAGGCCAGGTGAGTGGCCACCAGGGAGGAGCTACAGGCGGTATCCACCGCCAGCGTCGGGCCGTGCCAGTCGTAATAGTAGGCGATGCGCCCCGCCGCGATCGAATTGGCGTTGCCGGTGGCGAAATACGGGTCGATCGGTGGCGCGCCGCCCTGCTGACGTAGCAGGCGCTCGTAGTCGTGTCCCATCACGCCGACGAACACGCCGGTGTCGCTGCCGGCCAGGCGACCCGGGGCAATGCTGGCCTGTTCCAGCGCCTCCCACACCACTTCCAGCAGCAGGCGGTGCTGCGGATCGACCAGCTCGGCCTCGCGCGGCGAGATGCGGAAGAAGCCAGCGTCGAAACGGTCCACGGCGCTAATAAAGCCACCGCGCCGCGTCGAGGCCGCGGTCGGGGACACACCAGGTTCGCGTTCTCCGATCGCGTCAACGCCGTTTTCCAGTAAGGTCCAGAACTGCTCGGGGTTGCCGACCCCGCCGGGGAAGCGGCAGGCCACGCCGATCACGGCGATGCGCTCGGGGACATCGATACCGTCGGTGGTTGCCGAACTGGGTGTAGTTTCCGTGTCGACCGTCGACCGGATATCCGCCTGCTCAGTCCCGATCGGGGCCAGCCGTTCGCGTAGATGCTCGACGATCCCCGCCGGCGTGCCGTGCTGAAAAAAGAAGGTCGCGTCGAGCTTCAGGCCCACGCGCTCGCCGAGGCTGCGCTGCAGCTCCTGCAGATGGAAGGAACTGAAGCCCATTTCCATCAAGGGCACCTGCGGGCCATAGGCCGCTGCGTGCAGCTCGCCCAGCACGTCCAGGATACTGGCGCGCACGGCTTCGGCCACATCCAGTGCAGCGCTACCGGGCCCCACCGAATCGACGGCGACCACGGGTCCGGCAAGCTCCGGGGCCTGGCGATAATGTGCGTATTCGACCAACACGCCGGTGCCGTGGTTGGCCTGGTCCTCAGGGCGGAAGCCCGGCACCACCTCATGGATAATTGCGCCATGCGAGGCGTGGAACTGCAGCATCGGCTCGCGATAACGGCCCTCTTCGTCGCGTTGCCGGATGTAGTCGTCGAGCGTGACCTTGTCCCCGAAGCGGCCATATTCGTGGCAGCGCGTTACCGCGGCGACGCTGTCGATGCCCTCGAAGCTCGCCAGGTAGACCAAGCAGAAATCGATCAGTTGATCGGCCAGCCCGTGCCCCTGCCAATCAGGTGCCACGCAGATCCCCATCAGGTGCGCCAGCGCGCCGCGCGGACGATGGATCCACGCGAAGCGCGCATACGGCGTGTGCCGCAACTGGTCGAGCGTATCAATGCGCTGCGCATAGAGCGAAGCGATCACCTCGCCGTCCTGCTCAATCAGCAATTGACCTTGCGGAAACTGCTCGATACGGCGGCGCAACTCGTTTTCTGGGACGGCCATGCCTACCGGCCAGCTGGCCAGGTCGAGCTCCCGCAGGATGGCGAGATCGTCCAGCGATGGATGACGGACCCGATACGGACGTGCCGTCCATTGGTGCAGCGCGAAGCGCGCTGGACCGGGCTTCACCGCCGGCCGCGAGGGGCTGGGTCGTTCGGGCAGGCAGCCGATCGCGGCCGCCGCCATCACGCAGGCGCCGGTCGGCCAGGCTTCGTGCGCGCTGCTATCGGCTACGGCGATCGCCTGGTCCAGGGCGTTCCGCCAACGCAGATTAGCCCGGTACAGCGCGACGGTCGAGGCCAGTGTCCGGGCCCCGGCCTCGGGGCGACGCGCGAGGAATAGCAAGGGCCCCAGCGCCGCCGCGTCCCGCAGCATCGCCAGGCCTTGCACGTTCGGGATCAGCCCTGCGGCTTCGTCGAGGCTCCAGCCGCGCCGCAGGAAATCAGCGCGCAGCAGCGCCGCGTTAGCTGGCGCAAGAGAGGTGACGTCCCGGCCCTGCAGCCAGGCCGCGTCGTCGAGGCGGGCCAACTCGAACAGCAGCGGTGCCATCGCGGCCGCATCGAGCGCCTCGGCCTCGGCTTGACACCCAGCCAGACTCTCTCTGGCCGCCGCGCCCTGTTCCAGCCAGTGCCGCAACCGCCGCCCGTCCTGCTCTCGCAGCAGCGCGCCCCAATCCCTGTCGAGTCCGACCGCAACAGCCTCACTCCACGGCTCGACCCGTTCAAACGTGGCTCGTGGTATCAGCCGCCCGTCCTCGAGCGCCTCGATCCAGCCAGCATCGCGCAGGGCCTGCAAGGCGGCCTCCAGCCGCGCTTCGTCGATGCCGCATTGCGGCGCCAGCCACGTCAGTTGCGCGGCTCGCGTCGGCAATCCAGCTCGATCCTTTAGCAGGGCACCCAATCCGCTCTCGCGGCAGGCTGCAAATAACGAGATCGAGACAAGGGCATCGGCCAAGCGCTTGGTCAATTCGAGCACTGCATTCTCCTAGCTTCAACGGGCAAAGACGACAGACCCGGCTGCTGCCGGGCAAATCAGGCAAACGCGCATCGGTCGGCGCCGCGTGGCGACCACCTCCTTCCTGGGAATAGCACGTGGCGGCCTCAGCTACTCATCGCCAGGAAGCTGCGGTTGAGTAATTGTACGGTCTCTTCCAGCAGCCGGTGCGCGATCTCAGCGACGCGGCGATTGCGCCAGCTCTCCAGCTCGGTGCCCTTGACCCACTGGTTGAAAGCACCCATCGCCGGACCGCAATGGATCTGGTAGTCTACCTTCTGCTGGCTCGAGCCACTCATCGCGAGGCGCATGGTGTGCACGAAGTACCAGCGAAACACCAGAGCCAGCTTGTGCTTCGGGGTCTTCTCGGCCTTCTCAATCTCGCCGGGCTCGGCACGCAGGAAATACGCGCGGGTCTCCTCGTAGACCGACTCGAAGCTGCGCATGAAGTACTTGTTCTGGATCTGCTCGCGTGTCTTCGCGTCGATCTCCTCCCAGGAGGAGTGGTTCTTCCACAGCTCGTAGAGCTTGTTGGCGCGGGCCGGAAAGAACACGCCCTTTTTTAGCACCTGGGTCTTGGCACCGAGCTCGAACAGGCTGCCCGAGGGGCAGTAGTCCATATCCTGTACGTTGACCTGCTGCAGCAAGTCCTTGGCTGCCTCACTGGTGCCCGCCTCCACCGTGCACTGATTGATCGAGCCGGTGAGGATGAAATCGGCGCCGAGGATGAAGGCGGTAGCCGCAGCTTCCGGCGTGCCGATTCCGCCGGCGCCGCCGACCCGTACAGTCCTCGCATAACCGTGGTGCGCTACCAGCTCGTCGCGCAGGCGCACGATGCTGGGCAGCAGCGCGGATAGCACGCCCATGTCGGTGTGGCCGCCCGAATCGGCTTCCACACAGATATCGTCGGCCATCGGAAGCAGGCGCGCCAGATCAGCCTCGGCTGTGCTGATCGCGCCGCCGGCCACCAGCTCGGCCAACAACTTGTCGGGCGGCGGGCTTAGGAACAACGCGGCCACCTCTGGGCGAGAGAGCTTCGCTAGGATCATGTTCCGTGCCACTACAGCGCCTTGCGCGTCGCGCCGCAGGCCGCTGGCGCGGTACTTCACTAGCGGCACAGTGATCTGCATGTAGGCGGAAGCCTCCACACGGCGCACGCCGTGCTTGAGGAACAAGTCTACCGTATCCATCTCGGCCTGCGGCGTGGAGGCGTTGCTCAGCAGATTCATGCCATAGGGCTGCCTGTCGCCGAGCGCAGCCTGAATCTCCAGAATGGCTCGCTCGATCGAGACCGCATCCAACGCCCCGGTACCGAAGTAGCCGAGAAACCCGGCGCGGCCCATGTTGATCACCATCGCGGTCGAGGCGATGCCCTTCACCATCGAGCCGGCCACGTAAGGATAACGCAGGCCGTGGTCCTGCTTGAAGGCCACCGAGCCGAGCCGCTCGATGCTGATGCTGGGTACTGCATAGTCTTTTGGGATCGCGTTCATGCCGAGGCTCCGTGAAGCGGATGCACGTCGGCCAAGTCGAAATAGCCGTTGTAGCCTTCCAAATAGATCGCCGCGCGATGGCCGAACAGTGACATCGCCGGGGTACGCGTAACCAGTTGCTGCGGATAGCGCTCGACCTGCACTCGCGTGCCGACCGGGTAGCGGCCGTTCCAATCGTCGATGCGCTGCTGCAGCTCGCTCAGTTCGCGCTCACGGTCGTAGGCGGGCGTAGAGGACAAGCTACCTGCAGTGGCAGGTGCTACGGTCGGGGTATGCTTGCGAATCTCGACTAACAGCCGCGTCAGCACCTGCCCCGGCCCGAGTTCGAGGAATTCGCTTTGCCCCAGCGCCAGCAGATAGTGAACCGATCGAGTCCACTGCACCGGCTGCGTGATCTGCGCGGCCAACAGCTCGGCGGTGCGCTCCAGCACATACGGCTGGGCCTCGACGTTTGAGATTACCGGGATGCGCGGCCTGTTGAAATGGAATTCGCCAAGGTAGGCTACGAAGGCCTGCCGCGCCACGGTCATGTAGCGCGAGTGGAAGGCTCCGCTGGTATTGAGTGGAACGAAGTGCGCCTGTTCGGCATCGAACAGAGGCGCGGCGCGCGCGATGTCCTCCTTCAGCCCAGAAATGATGGTCTGGCTCGGGCTATTGAGGTTGGCGATGTCAATTGCGTCCAGGCCATGCCGGGCCAGCAGCGCGCTGATGGCCACTTCATCCGGACCGATCACCGCAGCCATCGCGCCGGGCGGCGCCTCGCTCATCAACTCGCCGCGCTTGCGCACTAGGCGGAGACCGTCCTCGAAGCCGATCACGCCGGCTGCCTCCAGTGCGTTGTATTCGCCTAGGCTGTGACCCAGTACGTAGGCGGGCGCGCCGTATTCGTGCAAGCGCCGGCGATAGGACAGTGCATTGACCACGTACAGCGCCGGCTGCGTGTAACGCGTCTGGCCTAATTGATGCTTCGGGTCCTCTAAGCACAGCTCACGGATCGAGTAGCCGAGGATGCGGTCGGCCGCCTCGGTCAGCTCGGGGAACGAGACGAACAGGTCGGTTCCCATGCCTATGGCTTGGGAACCCTGACCCGGAAACATGTAAACGCTCATCAAAAAGTCCTCCACTCAGCTTATGATCAGAATTGCGGCGACAGGGGGCTTAGCGCCCCTCGACCACGGCCAGTGAGGCATCTGCTCCGACCGCGTCAAGCAGCGTCCGCGAGCCCGGGTCCTCGCGCAGCAGGCGCGCGATGCGGATCACGCTGACCTGCTCAAGTTCGAGCAAATCAGTGGCCCGCAAACGGGTACCTTGTTGTTCGTTGAGGCGGTTGGCCAGGTGCGTGAAGCCGATCGAATCAACGCCGTAGTCGCTGATGTCGAGATCCAGGTCGACTTCCTCGATCTCAACCTTGAGCAGGGCCGCCACGGCCTCGCGCACCTGCGCCCGCAGCGGCTCGTCGGAATGCGCGGCGGGGCCCGCGTCGCGCGGAGTGGGCGTGACCGGCACCGCGCTTGGACCCCGGTCGCGCCGCGTTACGGGGGTTGTGCCGGTGCTGAGCGCTGGCAATTTCTGTTCCAGCAGGCGGGCGATGCGCTCCACGCTAGCCATCTCCAGCTCCATGAAATCGGTCGACCGCAAGGCGCTGCCGAAGCGAAGGTTCAGCTGGTTGGCGAGATGGGTGAAACCGATCGAGTCCAGGCCGTAGTCACCGATGTCCTGGCCCGCCTCAATCTGCTCGGGTTCAACCTTGAGCAGTGCAGCCACCAGCTCGCGCACCTGGCACGACAGGCTCGTCTTCGGCGACGTCGCGTCGCCTGCCGTGGCCACAGCCACCGGCGAGCTCTGCCCGAGCAAGGCCGCCCGCATGTGCACTGGCTCGCCCTCCAGGGCTAGTACCTGCGGGAATGCGCCGGCCAGCGCATGGGCCAGCGCCCGGCATCCGGTTGCCGCGCGCATTGGTCGGATACCGGTGCCGGCAGTCAGCAACTGCTCGGTGGCTTTGTCCATGCTCATGCCGCCCTCGGCCCACAGCGGCCAGTTGACCGACAGGGAGCGGCCCGACCGCCCCTGTGTCTGTCGATAGACCGCGAAGGCGTCGAGGAAGCCGTTGGCACTGGCGTAGTCGGCCTGGCCAGCATTGCCGAACAGGGCCGCTGCCGAGGAAAACAGTACGAAGCAGTCGAGCGGCAGCATGCGGGTAGCCAGGTCCAGGTGTAGCGCGCCAAGCAGCTTGGGTGCCAGCACCTGGTCGACTCTATCGCGCTCCTGGTCGACGAGATACGCGTCGCGCAGCACGCCGGCCAGGTGCAGCACGCCATCGAGGCGGCCGTAGCTGGCGACGATCTCGTCCACCAGCGCCTGCACCGCAGCAGCATCGGTGATGTCTAACACCGCGTGACGGATTGCTAGGCCCTGCTCCGCGAGCGCAGCTAGCCGCGCGCGACGTGTTTCGACGGGCGCTGAGCGGCTGGCCAGGATCACGGTCGCGCCCTCGGCACGGCGGGTGATCTCCTCGGCGAACAGCAGCCCCAGCCCGCCCGCGCCTCCGCTCAGCAGATACACGCCACGCGCGCGCCACGGCAGGGCCGGCTCCACGGTGGCCGGCGGCAGTTCCTGGAGCGCCCAGGTTTCGCGGCGTCCCTGGCGATAGCGCACCCAGTCCTCGTGCGCTCGCACGGCATTCTCGTCGAGGCGCGCCTGCCAGGTGGCGCGATCTTCGCCGCCTTCCATCACCAGCAACTGCCCGCTCAGCTTACGGCTCTCCTGGCCCAGGCTGCGCAGCATGCTGGACAGCCCAGAGAGCAGGAGCTCGTCGTCGCGCCCGAGGATCGCCACCTGCAGCAGCAAGGGTTCGCTCAGTTTATCGCGCAGCCGCGCGCGCAGGCGCGCATGGAACTGCCCATAGAGGTCGACGCAGCGCGCCACCGGCTCGGCCTGCTCACTGCGGAAACGCTCGATTGGCAGCGCTGGCAAGGCGGCATCGTCGAGCCTAGCCTGGCTGCCCAACAACCAGAGTTCACGGTGCGGTAACGCGCGCCCCGTCGCTGCTGGAAGCGACGCGGCGCGCCAAGTCGGCTGGCACAGCAGCAGGTCAGGATCGATGGCGGGCCGCCGTCGGCTGCACACTACACCAGCATAACGCACCGCGGCGGGTGCCCAGTAACGCTCGCCCGCGAACGGATAGCCGGGCAAGCTTACACGGCGCGGTCGGGCTCCGCGATACAGCAGCGACCAGTCCAACGGCTCGCCTTGCCCCCATAGTTTCAGCAGAAGCTCGTGCTTGCCGCGCTTAATCCAGCCGCGCAGAGTTTGCGCGAAACTCTCATCGTCCAGCATCCCGGAGCCGACAGCGCGGCCCTGGCCGACGCTGCTACGCAGCAAGGGCCGCCCGGCCTCGCGATCCTCCAGGAAAGCCGCCAGGCAAGCACGCACCTGGCCCAGCGAATCGGCGACGAAGCCGAGCCTCTCAGCGAGTGCCTCGCGGCCCACCTGCAAGGTGTAGGCGAGCTCGGCCAGGGTGATGCCGCTACTGAATTCGCCGTTGAGGAAATCGAGCAGGCGTTGCGCCACTGCGCGCAGACGATCGAGATTCGCGGCCGACAGCACGATCAGCGCTGGCGAATCCGCATCGGTCGGGGCCGGCACGATCGGCGCCACGTATTCCTCGACCAGCAGGTGCGCATTCGCGCCGCCCGCGCCGAACGAGGACACGCCCGCACGGCGCGGATGGCCGGCTGGCCGCGGCCAGGGTGCCAGTTTGCGCTGCACGGAAAACGGCGTACCGTTGAAATCGATCCGTGGGTTGAGCGTGTCGGCATGCAGGCTGGGCGCGAGCTGGCCATGACGCATCTGCAGCAGCAGCTTGGTCAACCCAGCGATGCCAGCCACGCCCTCGCCATGGCCGATGTTCGACTTGACCGAACCCAGTGCACACCAGGGTGCCGCGCCGACCGGCGCGCCGAAAGCCTCGGCCAGGCCGCGCACCTCGATCGGGTCGCCCAGCTCGGTACCAGTGCCGTGCGCCTCCACGCAGCCGATGCTGTGCGGCGCGAAGCCGGCCCGCTCAATCGCCTCGGCCACTAGGCGTCCCTGCGCCACCGGGCTGGGCACCGTGTAGCCGTGGGTCCGGCCACCGGCATTGAGCGCGCTGCCCTTGATCACGCCGTAGATCAGGTCGCCGTCTTCGATGGCGCGTTGCAGCGGCTTGAGCAGCACCGAGCCCACGCCCTCGCCGTCGACGAAGCCGTCCGCGCCAGCGCCAAAGGCGCGGCAATGCGAGCCGGCCGATAGCATGCCGACCGAGGCCAGCCGCGCGTAGTGCGCCGGATGCATGATTAGGTTCACGCCGCCGGCGATCGCCACCTCGCTGGTGCCGGTGGCCAGGCTTTCAATCGCCAAGTGGATCGCACTCAGCGAGGACGAGCAAGCGCTGTTGACCACCAGGCTTGGCCCGTGGAAATCAAACACATGGGAGACGCGGTTGGCCAGCGTCCACTGGCTGGCCAGCAGCGAATAGCTGCTGTTCATAGCACCCACGAAGACCGCCACCCGGCGGCTCGCGCTCAGGCTGGCGGGGGTGTAGCCGGCATCCTCGATCAGCAGATAGGCGCTTTCCAGGAAAAGGCGCTCCTGCGGATCGAGATGCTCAGCCTCGCTAGGCGCGATGCGGAAGAAGCGCGGATCGAAGCGGTCGATCCCGTCGAGGAAGCCACCCCAGCGCGTGTAGCTGCGCCCCGGCGTGCCGCGTGCGCTATCGTGATAGGCGCGCCAATCCCAGCGCTCGGGCGGGATTTCGACAATGCAATCGCGACCGGCGCGCAGGTTCTCCCAAAATTGCCGCCAGTCAACCGCCTTGGGATAGCGGGCGCTGATGCCGATAATAGCCGTGTCCACATGGCCGGGTGCGCGCACACAGCCGCCAGCTCCAGCCTGAGGCCGGCGGTCGGCAGCGTGCGAGGACGGCGTAGCGTCGAAGTCCTGGTTGAGGTTGGGCTTCAAGACTGTTCTCCCGCCGGCTGGTCCGGCTCGAAAGGTGTGGCGTCGAAAGCGTCGGCGTCCTCGAGCACGCCGGCGTAACGCAGCGACTCTGGGGCCCAGTAGCTCTCCTCGGCGAAGGGGTAACCTGGCAGCAGGCCGATGCGCCGCGGTCGATGCGCGGCGTATAGGTGCCTCCAGTCGAGTGGATAACCGCGGCACCACAGATCCAGCAGCGAGGCGTGTTTCTCGCGGGCTATCCATTGCTCCACGGTGCGCTTGAAGTCCTCGTCTTCGGCGAACATAGCCCAGCCGGCGCGGCCACGGTCCAGGCTCGCGCGCACCAGCGGAAGTGGTACTTCACGGTCCTCAGCGACGGCGAGCAACACTTCGCGCACCTGCTCCACTGATTCGGCGATGAAGCCAAGGCGCTCGGCGAGTGGCTCGCGCCCAACCTGCAGGGTATAGGCGAGGTCGGTCAGCGCCGTCCTGCGACCGGCCTCGCTCCCCAGGAAGCCGGCCAGGCGCTTTGCCAGCACGCGCAGTCGCTCGGCATTGGCCGCCGACAGCACGATCGGCAACGCCCGGCCCGTCGCTTCGGGCTGCGTCTCGACCGGCGCGACATATTCCTCGACGATCACGTGCGCGTAGGCACCGCCCACCCCGAAGGCCGACACGCCGGCGCGGCGCGGATGATTCGCTGGGCGCGGCCAGGCGCTCAATTCCTGCTGCAGAGCGAAGGGCGTGCCAGCGAAATCAATCCTCGGATTGGCGCACCGCGCGTGCAGGGTTGGCACCAGCTCGCCGTACCGCAGTTGCAGCAGCACCTTGGTCAGCCCGGCGATGCCCGCCGCGCTCTCGCAATAGCCGATGTTCGACTTTACCGAGCCAATCGCGCAGCGATGGCCACGCTCGGCGGTGCCGGCGAAGGCCTCGGCTAGCCCTTGCATCTCGGTGATGTCGCCGAGTTCGCCACCATTGCTGTGCGCCTCCAAGTAGCCGATGGTGTCGGCCTCCACGCCCGCGCGCGCCTGCGCCTCGCGCACCAGGCGCGCCTGCGCAGCGGCATCGGGCACCGCGAAACTGCGAGTTTTACCGGCGGCATTGACCATGCTGCCCTTGATCACGCCGTGGATCGAGTCGCCATCTTCGATGGCGCGCTGCAACGGCTTGAGCAGCAGCGCGCCGACGCCCTCGCCGTCGACGAAACCGTCGGCATGCTCGCCGAGCGGCCGGCTGTGCGCGTCGCTCGACAACATCCCCAGCGACGAGAGCCTGTTAAAATGCATCGGGTGCAGCACCAAACTCACGCCGCCGACCACGGCCACCTCGCTGCTGCCGTGGGCCAGGCTGTCGAGCGCCAAGTGCAGAGCCGTCAGCGAGGAGGAACAGGCGCTGTTGACAGCCAGGCTGGGCCCGTGAAAATCGAGCGCGAAGGATACACGGTTGGCGATCGACCAGTGGCTGGGCAGCAAGGTGTAGGTGCTGTTGGCCGCGCCCACGAACACGCCGACGCGCCGCTTCGCGCTCAGCGTCGAGGGCGTGTAGCCGGCGTCCTCGATGGCCAGCCAGGCGGTCTGCAGGAACAGGCGCTCCTGCGGGTCGATGTGCTCGGCCTCGCTGGGCGGGATACGGAAGAAGCGCGGGTCGAACTGGTCGACGCCGTCGATGAAACCGCCCCAGCGGCTGTAGCTGCGCCCGTGCAGGCCGCGCTGGGCGTCGAAGTGCTTGCGCCAGTCCCAGCGCTGGGCCGGCACCTCGTCGATGCAGTCTCGACCGGCGCGTAGGTTCCACCAGAACTCGTTCAGGTCTATCGCCTTTGGATAACGGCCACTCATGCCGATCACGGCGACGTCGCCGTGCGCCTTAGGCTGGCTCGACTCGGCTGCCGCACTGGCACCGACTGTTTCGGCGACGGTAACGACTGCCGGCGCGGGCTGCACTTGCGAGTTTGTTTCCGGCTGCGGCGGCGGGCTTTCCGGCAACTCGGCCTCGATGGCCGAGCCCGTTGCCTCGAGGGGCGCGACAGCGTCCATTCCCAGCTGCCGTGCTAGGGCCGGCGCCTCGGTAGCGAGCAGGCGCTCGGCCAGCGCGTCGATGGTCTGTACCTCGAACAAGAGGGTGCTGCCAACGCTGTCGAAATGCTGGCGGAGGCTGTCGGTGAGCTGCACCACCAGGATCGAGTCTATGCCGTAGCGCTCCAGCGGCTCATGCGCGCTGATTTCGGTGGGCGAGACGCGCAGAGTGGTGGCTACCAGCTGCTTCAGATAGGCCACGCTGGCTTCACGCATCACCTGGTCGGGGACCGTCGAAATTCGTGAGGGTGCCTGCCTTGCCTCGGCTTGTGTCACCGCAGGCGCGGGTACAACAGGCGTGGGCACTACCGGCGCCGTAGCCGGCGTCGATGGCACCACCGCGTGCTGCAGCGAATCGTCGACCCAGTAGCGCCCTTGCGCAAACGGATAGGTCGGCAACGCGAGTCGCCGGTAGCCGGAACCGAACAAGCCGGCATAGTCGAGCTTGTAACCCTGCGCGAACAGTTCGGCCACGCTCGACAACTTTTCCAGTTGCCCTGCGCGTACTGTCTCGATAGCAACCTGCCCCAGCCGGCGTTGCTGGAGCTGCTCGCGCACGCCGCTCTCGTCGAGTGCGCCCAGTTGCAGCCGGCTGTCGTCGCCTTGTTCCAGCCAGGCACTCAGCACTTCACACAACTCGGCTAGGTCGCGTACCACCGCCGCCAGCCGATAGCCACGATGTTCGCGTCCGCACAGCAAGGTATAGGCGAGATCGCCGAGGCTGGTTTGCGGCTGCGCCTGGCAATGGGCGAGCAGCCTGGCCGCCTGCTCACGCAGTTGTCCGGCGGTGCGCGCCGACAGCACCACCAGCTCCAGCTCTCGCCGCGTCGCACGCGCAACAAGCGGTACCGCTGGTGCTTCCTCGATCACCAGATGCGCATTGGTGCCGCTGAAGCCGAAGGAGCTGACCGCGCCGCGGCGCGGCGCGCGCTCCCGCAGGCCAAAGGCGTAGTTCGGTGTTGACGTAGAAGGGGCTGCCCTCGAAGTCGATCGCTGGATTGCCCTTGCGGAAATGCAGTGAAGGCGGCAGTTGGCGATGCCGCAGGGCCAAAAGGATCTTCAAGATGCCGGCAATGCCGGCCGCGTTGGCTAGGTGGCCGATATTGGTCTTGACCGAGCCAAGCGCGCAGAAGCCCACACGTTGCGTGTAGTGGCCGAAGGCCTGGCGCAGCGCACGGTATTCGATTGGGTCGCCCAGCTGGGTGCCAGTGCCATGCGCTTCGATCATCTGCAGCGTCTCGGGGTGGACCGCGTAGCGATCGTAGACCTGGCGCTCCAGCCGCTCCTGCGAGCGCGCGCTGGGCGCGGTGATGCCGTTGCTGCGCCCGTCCTGGTTGATCGCACCACCGCGAATTACGCCGTGAATGTGGTCGCCGTCGGCGATCGCGTCGCTGAGCCGCTTGAGCAGGATCGCGCCCACGCCCTCGCCGGGCACGAAGCCGTCGGCGCTCTCATCAAAGGCATGGCAGCGACCGGTGGCTGACAGCATGCCGGCCGGATTGGCGGCCAGGTAAAAGCCTGGCGTCGATTGCACGAACACACCGCCGGCCAGGGCGAGTTCGGTATCGCCCGACCGCAAGCCCTGGCAGGCCAGGTGCACCGCCACTAGCGAGCTGGAGCAGGCGGTGTCGACGGCTACTGCCGGCCCTTGCAGGTCGAGGTAGTAGGCGATACGTGCCGGGATCAGCGCGCCGGAATTGCCCCAGAAGGCCTGCGGCGGCGCGCTCTTGCATAGCTGGGCATAGTCTCCTCTGGTGCAGCCTACGTAGACGCCGCACAGCTTTCCTTTCACTGCCTCGCCAGCGTAACCGGCATCCTCCAGCGTGTGCCAGGCCTCCTCGAGAAATAGACGCTGCTGCGGGTCCATATAGGTGGCTTCCAGCCCTGACATGCGGAAGAACAGCGGATCGAATCGGTCGATTTCGTCGAGGAAACTGCCGTCGCGGCAGCGTCCCCCGCTGGGGCTAAGGTCCCAGCGCAATACCGGGTCGACTAGATCGTGGCCTTTGGCCAGGTGCGACCAGAAGCTGTCGAGATCTGGTGAATGGGCGAAACGCCCACTCATGCCGATCACGGCGATCGGTTCGTCAGCGTAGTTCACCGGAACCGGCTGGGCCTTGTGTACGCCGGCAACAGCGTCGACGGCGCGCGCAGCAGAAGCCTGATCCGCGAGCGGCACCGCCTGTGGCACCTGCAGCACTACCTTGCCGATATTACGGCGGTCCTGCAGGTAGCGATAGGCGTCGTGCAGTTGGTCGAGCGCGAACACCCGCGACATGGTGGGCAGCAGCACGCCCTGCTCCACCAGGCTCGCCAGCTCGCGCCGGTATTGCTCCAGCTTTTCCGGTCGTTCGGCGATCAGGCGCGCCAGGTCGATGCTGAAGAAGCTCTGATTGCTGTCGAGTACCGACAAGTCCACCGCCTGCGCCGACTTCAGGGCCATCATCGCAATCTCGATGTAGCGACCGCCCGGCGAGAGGCTGCGCAGGCCCTTGTCGATCGCCTCGCCGGATAAAGTGTTGATCACCACATCTACGCCGCGTCCGCCGGTGATGCGGGCCACTTCGGCCTCGAAATCCTGCTCACGATAGTTGATCAAGTGCTGGGCACCCTGGTCGCGCAGATAGTCGAGCTTCTCCTGCGAGCCGGCGGTGGCGAGGATCGTCGCGCCGTAATGGCGTGCCAGCTGCATCGCGATCAAGCCGGTGCCGCCGGCTGCCGTCTGGATCAGGATACATTCGCCGGGCTGCAGGTCGGCTTTGTGGAAGGCGTCGATCATGGTCAGGGCGACCACTGGCAAGGCGCAGGCCTGCTCGAAGCTCAGCTGAGGCGACTTGGCCCAGGCCTGGGTTTCGTGACAGACTATCTCGGTGGCGTGGCAGCCCTGGGCCAGGCAGACTACTTCGTCTCCGGGGCATAGCGTGCTCACCGCGCTACCGACCTCCAGCACCAGGCCGCTCGCCTCGATGCCAGGCGTGAACGGATAGGCCGGCATATTCGGGTAGAGGCCCATCACGCAGAGCAGGTCGGAAAAATTCAGCGAGCTGGCGAACACCGCCACGCGCACCTGCCGAGGTTGTAGGGAAGCCGGCACCTCCATCGCCACCAGGCGCAGGTCCTGGATCTGGCCGGGTCCACTGATCAGCGCACGGCGATGGCTGCCGGTGACCGACGGTGGGACGAACGGCAAGGTAGCGCCGATCGGTTGCGTTGGCGAAATCAGCGGAAAGGCAACGCCGGAAGGCTGTGCTTGTATTTTCGGTGCCAGCGTCGAGGCTGCCTGCAAAGCTGGCACCTCGGAAACTTCCGGCAGGCTCGCGCGCAGCGCGGCCTGATGCGTCTGTTCCAGGTACTCTGCCAGCACGTCGAGATGGCTGTAGTCAAACAGCACGGTGGTCTGCAGCACGATGCCGAGCCGCTGGTTGATCTCGTTGACGAGTTGCACGGCCAAGATCGAATCGACGCCGTATTCGGAGAAGCTGCGGTCGGCCTCGATGCGCCGCGGATCGAGATCGAGCCCCTTGCCGATGCACTCGCGCAGCAAGGTCCGCACATGATCGGCCACGGCCTGCTCGAGGTCGCGTGAATCCGGCACCGGGATTGGCGCGGTGACCGGCGCGAAGGTAGCAGCTGGCGTGGAGTCAGCCACCTGGGCTGACGTAAACGCGCTCGCCGGCGCACTCACCTCTTCGACCGGTGCCGCCGCCATCTCGGGCGGCACCGCCACGTCGCGCTTCACGCGGCCATCGCTTTGCGCCAGCAGTACCTGTTGGCCATATCGGTTGCATTCCTCGGCCGGGCGCCACAACGGCGCATACCCCTCCTCGGCCAGCACACGCTCCCAACCCTCAGACGACAGGCCCGGCGAGCCCTCCAGCCGCAAGGCCGGGTCCTCGTAGAGCCACCAGCCATCGAGCAGCCCGAAGCTCAGGTGCGTGAGCAGGCTCAGCTCGCCTAGCTCGTTGAGCGCCAGCAGGCCACCCGCGCGCAGCGGCACCTTGGCATGGCGCAGGGTGCGGCGGATGTTGACCGTGGCATGCAGCACATTGGCTGCCACCACGATGTCGTAGCTATCTGCGGCGATGCCCTGCGCCTGCGGCGGCTCCTCCACGTTGAAGCGCTTGGTGCGCAGAAACGGGCGTCCCGGTGCGTAGTGCTGCTCGGCATGCAGGAGGAAAGCCTTCGACAGGTCGGTGTAGCAGTATTCGTCGATGTTCGCGGCGTAGCGGTCCAGCCGCTGCAGCAGACCGGCGCTGGTGCCGCCAGTGCCGGCACCGATCTCCAGCAGCCGAAGCCGCGTTCCGGGCTCGCGTGCCAGCCGCTCCAGAACATAGGCTTCCAGCGCATCGAACAGGATGTGGTTGTGGAGGTCGGCGATTGGATTGCCGCGATAGATGCCCTCCACCAGACGCAGCGAGGAATTTGGGAACATCACGTCGGTGGCCTTGCGCTGACCGGTCAGCAGTTCCGGTAGCGCGCGCAGGCAGACCTCGAGCAGTTGCGCCCAAGCCTGCTGCTGCGGATTGGCCAGCCAGGCCGCACGCGCAGCTTCCCATTCGGGCCATGCATCCTGCTGCCCCGCGGTAGCCAGGATCTGGTAGTCACCATTGGGCAAAGACTGCAGCCAGCCGCCGGCGTCCAGCAGGCGCAGGCTGGTGTCGTACCAGCGCCGGTAGTGGCCGGCCAGAGCCAGGCCGGCAGCACCTCCCGGCAGAAGATGTCGACCGTCCAGCGAAAAGCCGAGAAGCGCTTGACCGAGCAGACGCAGGCTCAGCGCCTGCATTGCCTGAGGTGGCAACGCCGCCTGGGCGGCCGCGAGCCGCGACGCATGCTCGGGCGGAAGCGGTCGCGCCGCCAGTTGCGGCAGCAGCGCCGGCAGGGCCGCGCCGTAGCGCGCGCCGCGCAGGTCGTCGCGTACTCCCTCCACGGCCTGCGCACGGCTCAGCTTGATCAGCCCGAGTTGTGCATCCGGCCCGCCGAGCAGGCGTTCCAGCACGACCATTGCCTCTTCGGCTTCGATCGAGCCGATCCCGGCGCGACTCATGCGCTCCTGGTAACGCGCGTCGGCCACCACGCCCACGCTGCCCCAGTAGCCCCAATTCATCACCTTCACTGCGCCAGGCCAGCGGCGCGCGAGCGCTAGCGCCAGCGCATCTTTGAAGGTGCAGCCGGCCGCGTAGTTGCCCTGCCCTGCGGCACGGGAAAAACTCATCATCGACGAGAAGAACAGCACGAAGTCTAGCGCGGCGTCGGCGAACACCTGGGCGATGCGTAGGCTGACGTCGAGCTTGGGTCTCAACGCCGATTGCAGAGTGGTCTCGTCCATCCGCGCCAGGCTGCGGTCCTGCAGGACTAGGGCCGAATGCACCACGCCGTCGATACGGCCGTGGCGCTGCAGGATCGTTTCTCGGGCGCGGGACAGTGCCAGACGGTTGCCCGCATCGGCCTGCAGGTAGACGGGTGCCGACCCGTGCGCGGCCAGGGCCGCCAGGCGGGCGCGCAGCCCGGCATCCTCGGCGCGACGACCGATCCACACCACCTGGGCGCGGTAATGCTCGATCAGGTGCCGCGTCCAGACCTCGCCCAGCCCGCCCGCGCCGCCGATCACCACGTAGATGCCACCTTCGCGATAGGGCGCGGGCACCTTGCCGCGAGTGGGTTCGTCCAGCGCGATCAGTTCCGGCTTGTGCCATTCGCCGCGCCGCCAGGCCCAGCTCTCGCTGCCGACCGGCAGCGCGCGGCAGCGTTCCGGCGGAGGATCGGCATTTTGCCCGTCGAGATCGATTAAGCGCACCGACCAATGCGGGTACTCCTTGGCCAGCGAGCCAGCCAGGCCATGCACGGTGGCATGGGCCGGCGCAACTAGGTCCTGGGGATGCACTTGCTGTGTGGCGCGGGTCAAAACCGTTACTGCCAGGCGGCGGCTGGCGTAATCCTCGGCCAGCAAGGCCTTCACCAGGCGAAACAGCGCCAGCGTACCGCTGGCCTGGGCTGTCAGCAAGGCTTCGTCGGTCGGGTCCTGGCTATGTTGCGCCGGTGCAATCCACACCAGTTCATCAATCACGCCGGTCGCGGCAAGCTGGCCGCGCAGCTCGTCTATTGTCGTGCTCGGTGCGACATCGATGGCCCGCAGTTGGGGATAAGCTTGCCGCCAGATAGCGCGCTGCGTGGCGTCGCCTCCGATCAGCAGCATGTGCACCGGAGCCGGCGGTTCGCTGCCGTCATCGACGCGGCGCACGGTCCAGAGTGGCGCAAGCATGGTCAGCCCAACCGGAAGCCAGGCACCAGGCGCGGCACCAGTCTTGACCACGGGAATGGCGCTCGAGGCGTTGCCCTCGGTCGTGGCAGGCAATGCAGTCGATGCGCCTGTGGCCTTCGCGGCGGGCGCGAGGATCGGCACGACACCTTTGGCTTTGGCGGGTAGCGAGGCCGAAGCAAGGCCGTTGATCGGCGCCGCCATCGACACTCGCTCGGCCTCCACCCGCGCCGGGATCAACGCGGGTTGCGCCGTTCCACCCTGCGCCACCAGGCGCGCGGAGAAGCCACGCAAGGCGACACATACGCGCCCCTGTGCGTCGCAGAGATCGAGGTCCAGCTTACGCACGCGGCTGCTCTGCGCGCCCGGCGTGGGACGGATCCACACCCAGGTCTCGTTCGGGCAGGGCCAATGCAGGACCAGGCTGTCAAGCGCGAACGGCAGGCTCAGCATGGGCTCCCCGCCCTGCGTCGCCTGCGCCATCGCCAGGCCAATGCTGGCCTGCAGAGCACCGTCGAGCAGGCTCGGATGCAAGGTATAGGCCCCGCTATCCGACAGGGCTTCGACCGGCAGACGCAGTTGCACTAGTGCCTGGCCCTCACCCACCCAGATCCGCTGCACGGCGCGAAAGCTCGGGCCATATTCAATGCCCACCGCCTGGTAAGCGGCGTAACAGGCCGCGCTGTCGAACTCGGTCACGCGGCAGTTGCCATGCAGAACCGAAAGGTCCAGTGCGGTCGGTTCGGCTTGCGCAACCAGCGCAAGGAAACCCTGGCCGTGCAAATACCGTTCGCTTTCGTCATGGGCGCCGCTAGCGAGCTCGTAGCGCCATTCGCCGTTGTCCTGTCGATGCAGGTCGATGTACGCCTCGACGCCCGGCTCGTCCACCATCAGCGGCTGCACCCAGGTCACGTGCCGCAGTTGCAGGCCGCTGGGCACGGGGCGCCCGCTGCTGGCCTCCAGGGCCGCGCGCGCCAGTTCAAGGTAGGCCACGCCCGGCAGCACGGCCTGGCCGCGCACGCGGTGATCCCTGAGAAAGAATTCCTCACCGCTGAAACGCGCGACGTAACAGGCTCTGGCATGACCTCGAGCCTGATCGGATAGTTCGGTTCGAAGCATCGGACGTAGCGAGATGACCACCGGCGTAGAATGGGAAGAGGGGAAAGCGGGGGATGCGGGCACGGACGTAGCGACTGGCGGCGAGATGCGCGTTTTCGGCCAGTAGGATTCGCGCGCGAACGGATAACCGGGCAGATGCACCCTGGCCGCCGGCTGCAGGCCGTCGAGCGCCGACCAGGCCACCGTGTAACCCTGGCAATGAAGCCGGGCCAGCTCGCCCAGCCGTTCTCGATACGCAGCGGCGTCGACCGACGGCAGCGCCGGCCAGTTCGCGGCACGTTCGCGTAACGCCACCTCGCCCTTAAAGCCGCGCGGTGCCTTCCCGAGGTAATAATCGGGGCCGTCGGCCGTGTCGAGCGTGGCGAGATGCTCCAGCGCAGCGATCGCCGAGGCCCGGTTGGCCACCACCACTGCCGCGCGATGCGCGAAGTGATGGCGCCCATCCAGCAGCGTGCGGCTAACCGAAGCCAGCTCGCAGCGCTCAGCCGCCGCGCTGGCCAGCCAGTCGCGCAGACCGAACAGGCGTTCGCGCAGGGCTGCCTCGGTCTTGCCCGAGAGCGCCAGCACCACGTCCGTCTGCGCCACGGCAACGCGAGCCACCGCGACAGGTGCCTCCTGCACAAGAACATGTGCGTTAGTGCCGCTCATGCCGAAGGCACTGACGGCACCCAGGCGCGCTCGCCCAGACGCGCGCGGCCAAGACCGGGCCTGCTTGTTGACACGGAAGGCGCTGTCGCGCCAGGCGATATAGTCGCTGTCTTGGTCGCAATAAAGGCTGGGCGGAATAGTATCGTACTCGAGCGCCTTCACCAGCCCGATCAGGCTGAGCAGCCCGGAGGCGGCGAACGTATGGCCGAAGTTGCCCTTACTCGAAGTTAGCGCGCAATAGGCACGACCGTCGACCGGCTGCCCGAAGGCCTCGACCAGCGCCTGGATCTCCACCGGGTCGCCCAGGCGCGTGCCAGTGCCGTGGGTGACCACGTAGTCGATCTGCTCGGGGAGCACGCCAGCAGCGCGCTGCACCTGGCGCACTAGGCTGGCCTGGGCCAGCGCGTTAGGCGCGGTGATGCCGTTGCTGCGGCCATCATGGTTGATACCGCTGGCACGGATCAGGCCACGGATCGGATCTCCGTCGGCCACGGCGCGCGACCAGCGCTTGAGCACCACCACCGCCACCGCCTCGCCCGGCACCATGCCGTTGGCGGAGCGGTCGAAGGCGCGGCAGCGACCGTCCGGCGACAGCATGCCGGCCTGGCTCATGCCTATGTAGGGCTCGGGCGTCAGGATCAGGTTGGCACCGGCGGCGATCGCCGTGTCAGATTCGCCGCTCAGCAGGCTAGCACAGGCCTGATGCAGCGCCACCAGGCCCGAGGAGCAGGCGGTGTTGATGGCCAGAACCGGGCCATTTAAGTCGAGGAAATAGGCCAGCCGCGAGGCCAAGATACCGTTGTGGTTAGACGTCACGCCAGGGTCTGGCACCACGCGCTGGTAGTCACCTTCCTCTACGCCGACGAAGATGCCCACCGGACCGGCGCGCAACTGGTGTGGCCCATAGCCGGCATCTTCCAGCGCGTTCCAGGATTCTTGCAGTAGCAGGCGCTGGCGCGGGTCCATGGCGAGCGCCTCGCGAGGCGAAATTTCGAAGAACAGCGGATCGAATTCGTCAACGCCGTCGAGACAGCCGGCCCACTTGCTGTTGGTCCGACCTGGCTGCGCCTCGAGACCGCAATAGTAATCGCGCCAGTCAAAACGTTCGACCGGGATCTCATCGACGGCATCGATGCCCTCGGCGAGGATGCGCCACATCTGATCGACGTCGCGCGCCTTGGGGAAGCGTCCGCTGATGCCGATGATGGCAATCGGCTCGCGTTCGCCGTCGAATGCCGGCACCGTGGGCGCGGGTTCAATGGCGTTTGCCACGGGCAACTGCGGGGGAGCTGGAGTGGACATCGATATGGCCGCGGGCGGCGCTAACGAGGCGGGTTGCGGTGCGATCGCTGCGACATCGACGCGTGTCGCTGTGCGATGCCGATGCGCTTGCACCTCGGCGCGATGCTTGTCCAGAAGATAGCCGACCAGACGTGCGATGCTCGAATAGGCGAAGAAGATCGAGGGTGCCACCTCGATATCATACCTCGCGCTCAAGGCACGGGCCAGCTCGGCCAGACCGAACGAATCGAGGCCGAAATCGGCCAGGTTCGATTCGGCATCTAGCAGCTCGGGGGCAAGCTTGACCTGGTCACCGATCAAGACGCTCAGTTCGGCGCTTACCTGCTCTTCCAGCGATGCGGTCGAAAACGTTTGCGTTTGCGACGGCATCAGGACTGCCATTGCTTGCGTGGCTGGAGCCGACGGCACCTGAGCGAGCCCGAGCATGCGATGCAAACGCTCACGCTCACCCACCAGCACCAGCGCGCGCGTGGCCCCGGAAGCCAGAAGTCGCTCGAACGCCGCCAGCCCCTCGGTCTGTTCCAGCAAGCGCTGTCCGCTAGACTTGAGATAGAGGGCGGTGCCGGCGTCGTCACCCACGCCCATGCCACCCTCGCGCCACAGCGGCCATTCGATCGAGAGGCTTCGACCGGCACGCTCGCCGCGCGCGCGGCGCCGCTCGCGCGCTAGCGCATGGGCGGACAGGAAGCGATTAGCTAGCGCGTAGTCAGCGGAACCGAAATCACCGAGCACCGATGAACTCGAGGAGAAGTAGCAGACTAGCCGCAGCGGCTCACCGGCCAGCACCTGGTCGAGCACCAGCGCGCCACGCACCTTCGGGTCCAGCACGCGCCGCATGTCCTCGGACTGTTTGTCGGCGAGCGGAACGGCGTGCTGGATGCCCGCTGCGTGGATCACGCTGTCGATACTGCCAAAGCGAGCCCTGGCCTGCGCCACCACTTCACGCATGGCGACCGCGTCGGCAACATCAGCACTGAGGTACAGCACCTCGCTGCCAGCCGCCTGCAGGGCCTGCACGGCGGCCTGACGCACGACGTCGAACGGAGAGCGGCCCACCAGTACCAGGTTGCAACGGCGGCCAACGGCCAGATGACGAGCAAGAATCAGGCCCAGCCCGCCGGTGCCGCCGGTGATCAGCACTGTCGTGCCTAGGTCCGCCACGGCGGCTGCGCGCGGCTCCAGCGGCTGCACCTGGAGATGTCGAAGGCTGTCGCGATCGGCCAGCAGGTTGCGCGGTGCCGCCTCGCCGAGCGCGGTGCGCAACAATTGCGTCCAGGCGACCCAGTCGATCGTATCACCGGCTTCACGCAGCACCGTGACGGCCCGGCAGCCCGGCAGCGCCAGTCCAATCGAGCGCTCTAGCCCTATCCACGCCTCCAGCTGGCTGCGTTCAGACTCGTCGGCATATTCTCCGCCCAGCACCAGCCGGGCAGGCCTCGTCTTCATACTGCCTAGAGCTTGCACCAAGCCAAGCGGTGCCGCCTCAGCTAGGCGCAAGCCGGCTTCCTCCAGCGGGCGCAGGTAGAGCACCGCGTCGATCACGGGGCCACCCTGCTCCAGCAGGCATAGCGCATCAGTCCAGCCCTGCCGGTCGAACGGCTCCGGTGCCTGCCGGTCCAGAAACACGAGGTGCCATTTCGGGTCATATCGGAAGACGGCCTCGCGCAGGGCCTTCCGATGCGTGGCATCCGACAGGCAACACAGCAAAGTTCGTGTCGAGGAAGCGATCAACGCTTCCCGAATCGGATAGGGATGCCAATTTTCCTCGAAGAACAACACCGCAGCCTCGTCGGTTTCAATCGGGGTCGAGGCAACCAGCCCCAGCGCCGCGGTTTCGGCCGACACTGGCTTGAGCCAGTAGCGCTCGTTGGCAAAGGGATAGCCAGGCAGGCTGATGCGCCGCCGTCCGGCCCCGGCGCGCAGCCGCGCCCAGTCCAGGTCCAGTCCTTTGACCCACAGATCGAGCAGCTTGGCCTGCTTGCCGTTGCGCCACCAGCCCTCGACCACGCCGGCCAACTCTTCGTCGCCGGCAAAGAGTGCCAGTGCCTCCTTCTGCGCCTTGCCAGGCGCGGCCTGGAACACCTCGCCGGCACCCGCGTCGTCGAGCCAGGCGCGCAAGCACCGGGCCAGCTCGGCCTTGTCGCTCACCATCAAGCCCAGGCGCGCTTCCATTGCGTCGCGCCCCACCTGCAGCGTGTAAGCGAGGTCGTGCAGGTCGAGCGCCGCGTCGTCGGCATGCGCGGCGGCGAAATCGGCCAACCGCGCCGCCGCTTCGCGTAGTCGCGTTTCGTTCCTGGCTGAAAGCGGTACCAGCACCGGGCACGCCGCCGGCGCGGTGGCGCGCGCCGGCGGCGCGACATATTCCTCAAGCACCACATGCGCGTTGACGCCGCCGAAGCCGAACGAACTGACGCCGGCGCGACGCGGCTGCTCGCGGCCCTGCGCGTCGCGCGGAGCGTCCCAGGGAAGGTTTTCCTGCACCAGGTAGAACGGGCTGCCCTCGAGCTGCACATAGGGGTTAACCTGCTCGCCGTGCAGACTGCGCACGAGCGTACGGTGCCGCAGCTGGAGCAGCACCTTGATGATGCCGGCTACGCCGGCGGCCAGCTCCAGGTGGCCGATATTGGTCTTGATCGAGCCAAGCCCGCAATGCGGTTGGCCCGGCGGCTCGACACCGGCGCGCTGGTAGAGGTCCTTGAAAGCGCTCTTCAGCGCGTTGACCTCAATCGGGTCGCCCAGCTCGGTGCCGGTACCGTGGACCTCGATATACCCGAGCAGACGTGGGTCGAAGCCCGCCTTAGCGTAGGCGGCCTTCAGCAGGGCCGCCTGCGCCTTCGGGTTCGGCGCGGTCAGCGAGGTGGCCCGGCCACCGTGATTCTCCGCGCTGCCGACGATCACCGCGTGGATGGTGTCGCCGTCGCGCTCAGCAGCGACCAGGTCCTTCAGGAACAGCATGCCCACGCCCTCGCCGCGCACGTAGCCGTTAGCCTTGGCGGAGAAGGTCTGGCAACGACCGTCCACCGACAGCATGCCGGCCTTGCTGAAGGCGATATGCGCCTCAGGCGTGGAGATGGTGTTGACACCGCCGGCTAGCACCGCCTCGCAGCGACCGCTCTCGATCGCTTGCACGGCACGGTGCACGGCCACCAGGGAGCTGGAGCAGGCGGTCTCGATTGGTTCGCTGGGGCCATGCCAATCGAGAAAATAGCTTACGCGGCTGGGGCCGATCGAGGCCACCGAGCTGGTCGAGCTGTAAGCATCCCGGCTGCGACCGGCCTGCACCACTAGGCTTCCGTAGCTGCCCACTGCGGTGCCGACGAACAGGCCGGTATCGGTACCGCCCAGAGATTGCGGGGCGTAACCGGCATCCTCAACAGCCAGCCAGGCATAGCTCAGCAGCAGTCGCTGCTGCGGGTCCATCAGTTCAGCCTCGCGCGGCGAAATGCCGAAGAACAGGGGATCGAAACGATCCACGCCGTCGATAAAGCCGCCCCAGCGCACCCGCGCTTGAACCGCCTCGGATTCGCCCGGCGGCAGGCAGCGACGCCAGTCCCAGCGGCTGGCCGGTACTTCGCAGATCGCGTCGCCGCCTCGTTCCAGCAGTTGCCAGAGCGCGTCTACGCCGTCGGCACCGGGGAAGCTGCCGCTGATGCCAATTACGGCGACGCCGCGGCGCGCGACCGGGGTGTTCGATGCTGCAGCCGACTGGTCAGACAGCTGCGGCGCGAGGGGCACTGGCATCTCGGCGGATACGTTTGCCGTGGCGACAGCTTCTGCAGACATGGCCGACCGTGTCTGAGCCCGATCGCCCTGGGCAGATGCAGCAAGCAGCCCCAGACTCGCGCCTAGCGCCGCGCCATGCGCTTCAGCCAGATGGCCTGCCAGCCCGGCGATGTCCGGGTATTCGAAGAATATAGTCGGAATCAGCTCCAGGCCGAACTGCTTGTTGATCCGGTTCGAGAAGCTGGTAAAGGTGATCGAATCGAAGCCGTAGTCGCTGAGATCGTCCTCGATGTCGATCTGGTCCAGCTCGAGTTTCAGCAGCTCGGCTACCATCTGACGCAGGCCGCGCGCCACGCGCGCGACAATTTCGGCGTGGTGGTCGGTCTGCGCGCTGGGCGCGATCGCTGCTGACGCGGATGCGACCGGGACCGCCTGCATCGAGGGGGCAGACGGCACCAGCAGCTTCTGGCGCATACGCTCGACCAGCCCCTCCATCACCGCCACTTGCGGCAAGTCGCTATGCAGCGCGCGTGCCAGCGCCGAGAAACCGCTCGGCGTGCGCATCGCCACCATGCCGGTGTTGGCCAGCATCATCTCTTCAGTGGCGGCTTCCATGCCCATCCCACCATCGCGCCACAGCGGCCAGTTTACCGACAGCGAGCGACCGCGACCGCCCCGTGCCTGTCGGTAAGCCGCGTAGGCATCCATGAAACCATTGGCGGCCGCGTAGTCGGTCTGGCCCAGGTTACCGAAGATCGCCGCGCTCGACGAGAACATTAGAAAGAAGTCCAGGTCCAACGTGCGCGTCGCGTGATCGAGGTTGGCGGTGCCCAGCAGCTTCGGCGCCAGCACCTGCTCGAAGGCGGCGCGATCCTTCTTCAGAATATAGCTGTCGCGCAGCACGCCGGCGATATGCAGCACCCCGTCCAGGCGACCGTACTCCGCCACGACATACTCGACCAGTTGCGTCACCGCCTGCCGGTCGGTCACGTCGACCGGTTCATAGCGGTATTGCGCGCCCTGCTCGCACAGGGCATCCAGGCGCGCCCGGCGTGCGTCCGGCAGCGCTGAGCGCCCAGTTAGCACCAGGGTGGCACCGGTGGCGCGACGCGCGATCTCCTCGACGAACAGCAGGCCAAGTTCGCCCGCGCCGCCACTGAGTAAGTAGACGCCGTTCTGCCGCCAGGGCAGCGGTGCCGCTTCGGCCTCGCCATCGTTGCTGGGCAGTTCCAACAGGTGCCAGGTTTCACGGCGCCCGGCGCGGTAGCGCACCAGGCTGTCAAACGGGCTGGCTGCGTTTTCGTCGAGCCGGGCACGCAGGCTCGCCAGGTCTTCGTCGCCTTCAAGGATCATCAGCTGACCCAGCAGCCGTCGGCTTTCCTGCGAGGCACTGCGCAGCAAGCCCGACAAGCCGGCCAGCAGCAACTCGGCACCCTGCCCGGAGATCGCGAGCTGCCACAGGCAAGTGTCGCGGCCCTTCTCCTCCAGCCAGGCCTGCACGCGCTCGAAGATCTGCACATAGAGGCTCGCGCAGGCTTGCTCCGGTTGTACCGCAGCAGCCTGCAGCAGCTCGCCCTGGCCAAGTTGACGCCAGACCACCGGTTGCGGCGCGATCGACACTAGTAGCAGGCGCCGAGTCAGTGCGGGATCGGGCGCAGCCCGCCTGGCCGGCGCGTCCTGCCAGGCGTACCGGCTGAGCAGCAGGCTCGGCGCTTCGAGCACTGCGGGGGGCACCTCGGGTGAGACAGCCGGCGCTTCCAGCACGCGCGAGGAAAAGCCCAGCATGCGCACGCAGATGCGGCCTTGCTCGTCGCACAGCTCGATATCGAATTTCTCGATCCCGCTGCGCTCGCCCCGGCTACGGATCCAGGCCCAGACCCGAGCCGGTGGTGCCCAGTGCAGTTCGAGCGTCTCAAGCGCGAACGGCAGCATAGCCTTCGCCGCATCGGCACGCTTGCTGAGCAGGTAGAGCCCGAGCGTGGCCTGGAAGGCCGCGTCCATTAGGCTCGGATGCAGCACATAAGCCTGTGCGTCGGCCTGCACGGCGGAAGGCAAGCACAGCTCGGCCAGCAGCTCGCTTTCGCCCACCAGGGCCTGCACAAAACCACGATGTGCCGCGCCATAGGCGATGCCCATCGCCGCGTATGCTTGGTAGAGCGCCTCGTTCGCGAGCGCGCCGCCCTGCATGCGCGCGCGCAGCGCGGCTAGGTCGAGATCCACCGGCGGCGCCTCGGGCAGAGCCAGCTCGGCCAGACCCTGGCCATGGACGCCGTCGTCGGCACCGAGCACCTCGTAGCGCCAGCTGCCTTGCTGGTGCGGTTGCAGGCGCAGCGTGACCGCCACGCCGTCGGCACCAGCCTCGATCGGGCGTGCCCACACGACGTTGCGCAGACTTCGGATCGTCGCGCCGTCAGCTGCTAGGCTGGCTGCGGCGCGCGCCATTTCCAGGTAAGCCACGCCGGGCAGGATACTCCGACCTCCGACCCGGTGGTCGGAGAAAAGCTTTCCGCGCCACTGAAGCGGCTTAGGAAAGCGGGCCCTTCCACGCTATCGACACGTTTCCGGACGAGTGGATGCAGCCGGGATTCGAGCGACGCGGTGGGCCGCGGTCGCAAGCTTTGTGGATCGACCCAGTAGCGCTCTGCGGCGAACGGATACAGCGGTAGGCCGATACGGCGAGCGCCCGGCGCGCCGGGCATGTCCCGCCACGGCAGCTCGTGCCCGGCCACCCAGGCTGGCAGCAGTTGCGACCAGTCCCGCGCGTCGATCCAGGCCTGCCATTGCGCCTGATCAACCCGGGCCGGCAGCGCGCGACCACGCGCGGCCTTACCGTGCCACAAGGGCAGGCGCGACGCGCCATCCAGGAAGCCGCGCAGGCCTGTCGCCAGCTCGGCAAGATCGGCGGCCACGAAGGCCAGGCGCTCCGGCATCGCCTCACGCCCGATCTGCAGCGTATACGCAAGGTCAGCCAACACGGGGGCGGCGACCGGCGCGTGGAATTGTGCGACCACCGTGGCGCCCTGCTCGCGTAGCAGGGTGTTGCCGAGCTGCTGTACGCTGTCCTGGTCGAGGAAGTTCTTCAGAGACCAAGGTAGGTTCAGGCGCTCCTGCACGCGCTCGTACCAGCGCGTGCGATGCAGGATCTCCACGCCGAGATTTGCCAGAGTCTCATGCGGGTCAATCGCCGTGGCCTCCACGCCGACAATGGCAGCCAATTCCTCGACCAGCCAGGCGCTCAGGTTGGCAGCCAGGCCTGCTGCCGTGCCGCCGCCGCTCTCGACGTGATCAAGCAAGGCTTGCACGGCGGCGCATAGACGCTCTGGCGTACGCGCCGACAGTACAATTGCCTGTGGCCCGGCGGACGATACCGAGGGTACCGCCGGTGCCAGGTATTGCTCCACCAGAAGATGCGCGTTGGCACCGCCTGCGCCGAACGAGGACACCGAAGCGATGCGCGGATAACGGCGCAGCTGGCCATCCAGGTCCAACTCCGGCTCAGCCCAGGGCGCGAGCTCGCGTTGCACCACGAAGGGCGTGCCTTCGAAATCTATGTTCGGGTTCAATTGCGCTGCATGCAAGCTGGGTGCTAGCTCGCCGTGGCGCATCTGCAACAGCACCTTGGTCAGTCCGGCGATGCCGGCGGCCGCTTCCAGGTGGCCGAGGTTTGACTTGGCTGACCCGAGCGCGCAGAATCCTCGCTCGCGCGTATACGGCGCGAAGGCCTGCACCAGGCCACTGACCTCGATCGGATCGCCCAGCGCAGTGCCGGTTCCATGCGCCTCCACGTAGCCGATCGCCCGCGGATGGATGCCGGACTTGCGCAGACTCTCGGCGATCAGCTCGGCCTGCGCCGTCGGATTGGGTACCGTGAAGCCGTTGGTGCGCCCGCCGTGGTTGACGCTGGTGGCACGGATCACGCCGTGGATGCGATCGCCGCTGGCCTGAGCCTCAGCCAGTGGCTTGAGCATCACCACGCCTACGCCCTCGCCCGGCACGTAACCATCTCCGCCCGCACCGAAGCTGCGGCAGCGACCGTCTCTGGACAGCATCCTGCCGGTGGCCAGGCCAACGTAGCTGGCCGGGTGAACGCACAGGTTCACGCCGCCGGCCAACGCCATCACGCAATCGCCGCGATGCAGGGCCGCGCAAGCTTCATGGATCGCCGTCAGCGAAGACGAACACATAGTGTCGACCGGCAGGCTAGGCCCGCGCAGGTCGAGCGCATAGGAAACCCGGTTCGGGATCGAGCTGAAGGCCGGCTGAGAGAACACCATGCCGCCAGCGTGCCAGGCTTCGAGGCCAAGCAGGCCAAAGCCGTTGCGCGTCACGCCGGCGAACACGCCGACGCGACCGCCGCAGCGCTCGGCCAGGCTCTCGCGCGTGTAGCCGGCGTCTTCTAGCGCATGCCAGGCGCTTTGCAGAAATAGGCGCTCTTGCGGGTCCATGCCCATCGCCTCGAGCGGCGAAATGCTGAAAAACAGCGCATCGAAGTCGGCGAAACCTTCCAGGAAACCACCCCACTTGCCGTAGCTACGACCGCTGGCGATCGCGCGATCCGGATCGGGCTCGTAGAAACCGTCCAGCGGCCAGCGCTCGACCGGCACTTCGACGATGCAGTCGCGGCCCTCACGCAGGTTACGCCAGAAGGCATCGAGATCGGCTGCCTGCGGATAACGACCGGCTAGGCCGACAATCGCGATCGGTGGCCAAGCGCTGGCATCGACCGCCATGCCGTTCGCCGGACCAAAGGTTTCAGGCGCACCGGTCCCGGCGCGGTCGCCCGGGATGGGCTCATCCGATATCGCCGATGCGGCAGCTGCCGACGCTGCCACCTCGATCCTCGAGGCAGGGCTTGCCGCGACTGTTCTTACCGTCGTGCCCGATGCTAGTAACCACGCCCGGCACGCAGGCTCGCGCTCGCGCCACAGAAAACCGGCCAGACTATCGAGGGTGCGATGTTCGAAGAAAAGCGTTTTGGATAAGCTGGCGAAGCGCTCGCCCAGCTCGCGGTTCATGCCAGCGATCACGATCGAGTCGATACCGTAGGACTCAAGCGGTTCCAGCGGGTCGATGGCCTCCGGCGCGATCTTTGACTGGCCGGCGTAGAGCGCTGCCAGCGCCTGTGTCACCGCCTCGCGGCTGACGGCGACCGGCTGCGCCGGTTTGTGCACTTGCTTCGCCACCCCCTGCGCCGCCTGTTCGTCCTTAACCTGGCAAAGCCGCGCCAAGGCCTCGTCTTTGCTCAGTTGGCCGGAAGCGACTTGGTGGTAGATCTCTGCAACGTGGTCGGTCATAACTGTTCCTGGCGGCGCGCCAGACGAACCGCTTCGTCGGCACTGATCTGTCGATGGATGAGCTGGTCCAGCAAGGCGCTGTGCCGGTCCAGCTCATCTTCGTTGGCCGCTTCCTCCTGCATCATCAGCGGGTTCACCCGCGTCTCGGGCCGAGCCGCCGGGCGGTCCGGTCGCGGGGGCCAATAGCGCTCGCGCGCGAAGGCATAGGTGGGCAGGTGCGCGCGGCGCGGCGGCGGCCCGGCATGCAACACGCGCCAGTCGACCTCCAGACCCTGCGTCCAGAGCCCCAGCAGTTTGTCGTGGCGGCCCTGGGCGAGCCAGACGCGCACGGCCTCACGCTGCTCGTTCTGGTCGTCGAACAGCGTGGCGGCCACACTGTCGTGGCGCGCGCGACCGCGATGCAGCCAGGCACCGGCGCGACCAGCGACGAATTCGGCGAGGCGCTGCGTCAGTTCCGCGTAGTCGGCCACCAGGAAGGCGGCGCGCTCCTCCATTGCATCGCGGCCGACTTGCAAGGTATAGATCAGCTCTGCCAGCGCGGGCCGCGTCTCGTCGCGTAGGAAGGCTACGAGCTGCGCGGCTTGCTCGACCAGACGCGCCGGCTGCCGTGCCGACAGCACAAACAGGTACGGCCCTCTGGGCTCGCTCGCGGGCAACTCGGCGCGCGAGCCCACGTATTCCTCTAGCAGCACATGTGCGTTGACGCCGCCGAAGCCGAACGAGCTGACGCCCGCGCGACGTGGTAGCGGTCGGCCACCGGCATCCCGTGGCATCGGCCAGGGTCGAGTTTCGCCGAGCAGGTAGAAGGGGGTGCCCGCCAGGCGAATATAGGGATTCGGTTCCTCGGCATGCAGGCTGCGGGCCAGTGTGCGATGGCGCAGTTGCAGCACCACTTTGATCACGCCGGCCACGCCAGCAGCCAACTCCAGGTGGCCGATATTGGTCTTGACCGAGCCCAGCGCGCAGCTGTCCGGTATCGGCGCGGCCCCGCCGGCTTCGGCTTGCAGTTCCTCGAAGGCCGCCTTCAGCCCATTGATTTCGATGGGATCGCCCAGCGCAGTGCCGGTGCCATGGGTCTCGATGTACCCGATACTGTCGGCCTCGATGCCCGCATCGCGCACGGCGGCCTTGATCAGCTCGGTCTGTGCCTTGGAATTCGGTGCAGTCAGCGAGCTAGCGCGCCCGCCGTGGTTTTCGACAGTGCTACGGATCACCGCGTGGATCGCGTCTCCGTCGCGCTCGGCTGCAGCCAGGTCCTTGAGCAGCAGTATGCCGACGCCCTCGCCGCGCCCGTAGCCGTCGGCGTGGCGCGAGAAGGTCTTGCAGCGCCCGTCTGGGCTCAGCATGCCGGCTTTGTCGAAGCTAATATGCACTTCGGGCAGCACGATGGTGTTGACGCCGCCGGCCAGAGCGGTCTCGCAGTCGCCATGGCGGATCGCGCGCACCGCACGGTGGATCGCCACCAGGGCGCTGGAGCAGGCTGTCTCTACCGGCTCGCTGGGCCCGTGCAGGTCCAGAAGGTAGCTCAGGCGATTGGGGCCCAACGAGGCCACCGAACCAGTCGAGCTGTGGCCGTCCAGGCCCATTGCGGCCTGTTCGATCAGGCTGCTGTAGCCGCTCGGCGCGGTACCAACGAAGATCGCCGTGCGCCCGCCCGCAAGACTCGACGGCGCATAGCCGGCATCCTCGATGGCCGCCCAGGCGTGGGTGAGCAGCAGGCGCTGCTGCGGGTCCATCAGTCCGGCCTCGCGCGGCGTGATGCCGAAGAACAGCGGGTCGAATTCAGCCACGCCCTCGATGAAGCCGGCCTCCTTGACGCGCGTGTGCCGACCGTCCTGGGTGGCGTCGCCGTAGTACTGGCGCCAGTCCCAGCGATCGGCGGGAATCTCGCCGATGCAGTCTCGGCCCTCGGCCAGCACCTGCCAGAAGCTTGCCAGGTCCGGCGCACCCGGGAAACGCCCACTCATGCCGATGATGGCCACCGCGCCTGCGTGCGTATTCGTATTGGTATTGCGTAGAGCATCGGCTGCGCGCATTTCGCCCATATCGCGCTCGGGCGTGGCCAGCGGCGCTTGCGTGGCGCGCGGCGGCGGACCCGCCACATCCTCGGGGAAAGCCCGAGCCAGCGCCTCGGGGAAACTCTCCAGCAGATGCGCCGTCAGCTTGGCGATAGTCGGATGCTCGAATAGCACTGTGGGCACCAGCTCCAGCTCGAACTGACGGTTCAGCCGGTGGGTCAGCTCGGTCAAGGTGATCGAATCGAAGCCGTAGTCGCTGAGTTCGTCGCGCGGGTCCAAGTCCTGCGGCTGTAGTTCCAGGATCGACGCGGCGCTGTCGATCAGGAACTGGCGCGTGCGCTCACGCAGCGCGCGAACGGTGCCAGCAGGTACCACCGTACCGGTCTGCGCCGACCGGGCCGCCGGGGCGGTCGGCTCGGCATGCAGGTGCTGTATCCAGGCACGCAGGCGAGCGTGGTCACCCACGCCCACCAGTAACTGCGCTTCCCCGCTGGCGATGCCGCGATACAGCGCGCGTATGCCCTCGTCTCGCTCTAGCGCGCGCATGCCGTTGGCAGCCTCGATCGCCTCGCGCTGGCTGTCGCTGATGCGCATGCCGCCCTCGGCCCATAAAGGCCAGTCGAACGCCACGGCCTGGCCGCGTCGCCGGCCTTGCGCAGCCTGCTCGTTACGCCAGCCGGCATAGGCGTCGAGGAAGGCGTTGGCAGCGGCGTAGTCAGCTTGGCCGGGATTGCCCAGGGCGCCAGCGCCGGCGGCGAACAGCACGAACAGGTCCAAGTGCAGCGACTGGGTAGCTTCGTCCAGGTTCACTGTGCCAGCCACTTTGGGTGCAAGCACCGCGTCGAT
This sequence comes from Burkholderia sp., assembly GCA_040954445.1. GTDB lineage: Bacteria > Pseudomonadota > Gammaproteobacteria > Burkholderiales > Burkholderiaceae > Burkholderia > Burkholderia gladioli_A. The sequence goes on from CP144362.1 coordinate 459,024, forward strand.
CTGCGCGCTGGTTTTGCCCGGAAGGTAACTGTCGCGCAGCACGCCTGCGCTGTGAAACACGCCATGCAGGGTGCCGCAGCACACCACGATGTCGGCCACCATTTCGCGCACTTGCGCGGCATCGGCCACGTCGGCCCGACGATACCGCAGCCGACCGTTCCCGCCCGTGGTTCGCAGCCATTGCGCGGCCTCCGCGTCTGGAGCGGCGCGTCCGCAGAGCACCACGGTGGCGTCCGGTGTTTGGCCGAGGATCTCCTCGGCGAGCAGGCGTCCAAGGCCGCCCAAACCGCCCGTCAGCAAATAGACGCCATGCTCACGCCAGGGTAGCGCCGACATTTGGGCGCCGGTGCTACCAGCCACTTCGGCCCAGGCTGGCGCGAGCCGCGTGCCGTCCAGATAGCGAAGCTGAGCATGCCATGGCTGCCGCGCGTTCGCCTCGAGCAGAGCTGAAAGACCCACCGGGGGAGCGTCAAATGCCAGCAGCTGGGTGGACAGGCGCGGGAATTCCAACGTCGCCGTGCGCAGCAGGCCAGACAGGCCGGACAGCAGGGCCGCCCGGCCCCATGCGGGCACCAGCACCTGCAGCAGGCAGGCTTGCACCGTCTTCTGTGCCTGTGCTTTGATCAGTTCGAACAGCCCGCGCAATACGCGGCCATACCACTGATCTGGGGCTTCCTGGATGCTGTCGATCTGGAGATGCGCAAGCAACGAACCATCGGTCGGTTCGTCGAAACGCCAGGCCGCACGATCGGAAACCAGCACGCTGAGCCGCACCGGCGCGGAGTCGCCGACGAGCGGCACCGGGTCAGGCTTCCAATCGCGGCACCAGAGCAGCACCGGGTCGGCTGAAGCAGGAGCGACCGCCTCGACCGGTCGGAAAGCAAAACCCAACAAGCGTGCGATCAAGCCGCCTTGGTCATCTAGCAGGTCGATGTCGTATTTGCGCACGGCCTCGTCGGCACGGCTGCCCGCCGTGTAGCGTACCCAAGCCCACAGCTGGAAACCGGTCGAGGCGCACAGCACCAGACGCTCCAGTGCAAACGGCACGTAGGCACCACCACGCGCGCTGCCTACGCTCAGGCCCAGCGTGGCCTGCAGGGCCGCGTCGAGCAGGCTCGGATGCAGGCGGTAAGCAGCGGCGGTGGCCTCGCTGTCGAGAGCAGCCGCGGGATCCAGAACCAGCCGCGCCAGTACCTCGTCGTGGCCGAGGTGCAGATGCGCGATCGCGCGATGGCTGGGACCGTAGTGGATGCCCACAGCGTCGAAGGCCGCATAACAGTCGTCATGGCCTACACCCTGCCTATCCATGCGCGCCAGCAGCGCGCCAAGGTCCTGGCGCTCAAACGCGTTTTCGCGAGCCTCGGCTTTGGCGGCAAGACCCTGGCAGTGGACCTGGCCTGCCGCCGCGATCTCGAAGCGCCAGCAGCCATCGCCGTCCCGTGCCTGCAACTCAATGCCCAACGCCACGCCGCCCGCCGAAGCTTGCAGCGGTCGGCTCCATACCACCGCACTCAGACGCAGTGCTTCGGTGCCGAGCACGCGCGCGGCAGCGGCACAAGCCATCTCCAGGTAGGCCGCGCCGGGGAAGGTCGGGCGACCGAGGATACGATGATCGCGGAAAAAGGCTTCCTCGCCGCTGAGCTGCGCACTAAAGCGCGGTCCGGTCGCCGTATCGACGCGGGCATGCAGCAAGGGATGCATTATCGGCACGCGCGGGGCAGCCGTGACCGTCCGCACAGTAGTCGCGGCTAGCGCGCCGCCGTCCATCCAGTAGTGATCGCGGGCGAAGGGATAGCTGGGCAGGTGGATACGGCGCGCGGTCGGACCGGCCAGCGGCCAGTCCACCATCGCGCCGCTGGCCCAGCGCCGGGCCAGCGCGGCCAGCAGCTCGGGCGTGGCGGCTGCCTCGATCCGGTCCGTCACCAGGGTGCCGTCAGCCAGGCCGTGCACGCCGGCAAGCTCGGCAACATCGGCACCGTCCGCGTAGGCCTGCAGTTGCGCGATCGCGCCTGCAGCGTTCGCCACCAGCAGGCACCAGCGACGCTTCAACGCGATGCGCCCGTGCTGCAGGGTATGCGCTACATCGCCCAGGTTCACGCCCTCGCCCGCTTCCCGTAGGTAGCGCGCGAGCTTTCCGGCATAGGCGCGCAGCCGCGTTTCATTGGTTGCCGACAAGGGCAGTAGATGCCAGCCCGGCTGCTGCGCATCGTCGGCGGCCTCGACCGGATCAACATACTCCTTCAGCACCAGGTGCACGTTGGTGCCGCTGTGGCCGAAGGAATTAAGTGCGGCCATGCGTGGTCGGCCCGACTCGACCGGCCAGTCGCGATTAGCGGTGGGAATGAAGAACGGCGAATCCTGCCACTCGATCAAGGGGTTCAGTTCACGGAAATGCAGCAGGCCCGGCGTGCGGCCATGCTTGAGGCTGAGCAGCAGCTTGACCAGGCCGATCACGCCCGAGGCTGCCGCGGTATGGCCGATATGCGCCTTGGCGCTACCGACCGCGCAGTAGTCGCGATCGGTCGTATGGGCGCGAAACGCGCGTAGCAGCGCATTGGCCTCGACCGGGTCGCCCAGGCGCGTGCCGGTGCCGTGCGCCTCGACATAGCCAATATGGCGAGGATCAATGCTGAACCTGCGATAGGTTTCCAGTAGCAACTGCTCCTGCGCCTCGCCGCTGGGCGCTGTGATACCGTTGCTGGCACCGTCCTGATTGATGCCGCTGGCGACGATGCTGGCGTAGATCGGATCGCCATCGCGCAGTGCATCGTCCATGCGTTTCAGCACCACCATACCGACCGCCTCCGAGAACACCGTGCCATCGGCCGCCGCGTCAAAGCTGTGGCAGCGCCCGCTGTTCGACAGCATGTCGAGCTGGGCAAGGCTGACCAGGCCGGTTTCGTTGAGCACGGCGTACACGCCGCCGGCCAGCGCCAGCTCGCTTTCGCCGTGGCGCAGGCTCTCGCAAGCTAGGTAGATCGCCGTGGCCGAGGATGAGCAGCCGGTATTGATTACCAATGCCGGTCCCTTGAGGTCGAGGAAATACGCCAGGCGCGAGGCGATGATGGCGTCCGAGGAGCCGGTGAAGGTCTCGTGGAAATAACCGGATGGCTCAGCACCGACGAAGCTACCAACCCGACGCTGCGCTAGGCTGCGCGGATCGTAGCCAGCATCTTCTAGCGCCTTCCAGCTTTCCTGCAGCACCAGGCGCTGGTGGGGATTCATCGATTTGGCCTCGCGCGGCGAGATGCTGAAGAACTGCGGATCGAACGCGGCGCGCGCGGCCAAGGTGCCGCCCCACAGGTAATAGGCCTGCTTGTCGTCGCCCTGGCGCGCGCGGTCCAGGTAAGCGGCGGGCAGCTGAGTGACGCCGTCCACGCCGTGCATCAGGTTGTGCCAGAAGGTCTCGGCGTCGTCGGCACCTGGCACCTGCGCCGACATGCCGATTACGGCGATTTCCAAGGGCCCCGTCTCGGCTCGGCACAGCTCGACTTCCGGCGCTGGGATCAGTTCGTCGACGGCGCCGCTCGCTCTCCCCGACTCGCACGAGGCAGCGACCGCGGGTGCGGGGGGCGGGCTCGGCAGCGCCTAGAACTGGCCCCACGACGAGCCCCAGCGCAGTGATAGCCTCCCGACGATGACGCTGCAAGATGTGCACGACTAGCCGCTCGAGCGAGCTGTGTTCAAACAAAATGGTGGTGTTCAGGTTGAGCCCGAGGCGATCGTTGAACTGTTTAACGAGGCCCACACCGAGGATCGAATCGATGCCGTAATCGGAAAAAGGCATCTGTGTGTCGATCTCGCCCGAGTCGAGTTTCAGCGTGCGGGCGAGTTCCTCCAGTAGTACGCGATGCACGACGGCATCGACCGCGACTGGTTCCTCGACGGTTGCGTGCGCAACCGCTTGTGGAGGCACGGCTGGCGCTGCCGGACGTGCTTGCGTCGCGACAAAGGCTGTATTTGACACCACGACCGAGCCATGCCGCCCCTTTTCGGCTCCTCCGCCGCGGGCTTCAGCCTGCCGGACCAGCCCGTTGCTCTGCGCAACCACCAGTTGCTGCCCCAGGTCGAGCCGCTCCTTCAACAGGAAGTCGATCTCGCCGAAGCCCTCTTCGCGTAGCACGCGCGCCCAGTTCTTCGGGCTCAGTGCTGGGCTGGCCGGCAAGCGCACGGCCGGATCGCGATAGCGCCACCAGCCTTCCAGCAAGCCGAAGCTCAGGTGCGTGAACAGCGACTGCCCGGCGATCTCGTTGAGCAACAGTACACCGCCCTTGCGCAAGGCCGCCTTGGCATTGCGCAGGGCCGTGCGGATCTCACTGGTGGCGTGCAGCACGTTGGCGGCCACCACCAGGTCGAAATAATCGGCGGGCAAGTCTTGCGCGGCCAGCGGCTGCTCGACGTCGAATAGGCGCGTGACAAGGCTCGGGAAACCGACAGAGAAACGCTCCTGCGCCTGGATCAGGAAGGCGCGCGAGACGTCGGTGAAACTATACTCGGCGATATGTTCGTGCACCGGTCGCAAAGCTGCCAGCAAGCCCGCGCTGGTGCCACCGGTGCCCGCGCCGATCTCGAGGATGCGCAGTTGCGCTCGCGGATCGCGTGCCAGACGCTCACGCAGATAGGCAAGCACCCATTGCTGGAGCCGACCGTTGAACAGGTCAGCCACCGGATTGTCGCGATAGATAGCCTCCACCAGGGACAGCGAGGATTGCGGAAACAGTACTTCGGTGGCGGTACGTTGTCCGAGCAGGATCGCCGGCAGCGCCTGCAGGCAGTTGCGCAGCAGGTCCAGCTCGGGCGTGCTGCCGTCGAGGTGGCGGCGCGTGAGCGCATGCTTATCCCATGCGCGCCATAACGCCTCGACCGTGGTAGCCGGCGGGGGTACCTCAGCCAGCACGCGTCGGCTTTCGGCCAGCCAGCGCTGGTAGAGTGGCAGCACCGGGTGCTCGCCGAGCGTCTCCAACTGCCGTGCCAGTAGGCCCCTGACCAGGCTTTCCAGGCGCTGGTCGGCGAACAGCAGGTCTTCGCGGCGCAGGGCGGGCACCGGCGTATCGAGCATCACCCGCGCGGTCACGGCGGGAATCGTGTCGGCGTATTGGCGCAGGCTGTCGCCGCCAACGCCAATGCGCGTCTTCACGAAGCCAAGTTGAGGCACTGGCGCGCGCAGCAGCACTTCTAGTGCCCGCATCCCCTCAGCCGGTTCGATCGAGCCGATGCCGGCGCGGCGCATGCGCGCCTGGTAGTCAGCGCGGCTGACGATGCCCACGCTGCCCCAGTAGCCCCAGTTGACGATCTTCACCGGGTAGCGAGCGAGCTGCGCGAGGCGGCGCGCATAGGCATCGGCAAACATGCAGCCGGCGGCGTAGTTGCTCTGCCCTGCCGCGCGACCGAAGGACATCATTGACGAGAAGAACAACACGAAATCCAACGGCTGGTTCGTGAACACGCGCGTACTTAGCACGGCAGTGTCGACCTTGGCAGCCAGCGCACCGGAGAATTCAGCCTCCGACATCGAGGCAAGGCCCTGGTCGGCCAGCACTAGGGCCGAGTGCACGATGCCGTCCAAGCGCGGAAACTCGCGGGCAATTTCTGCGGCAGCGCGTCGCAAGGCGGCTTCGTCGCCCGCGTCGGCCTGGATGTAGCGCGGTACCGGCCCGAGGGCGGCGAGCGCGTCGATACGCTCGCCGATCCGAGCATTGGGCGCGCTGCGCCCCAGCCAAATCAGCTGGGCCTGGTAGCGCTCGATCATATGACGGCTCCAAGCCTCCCCAAGGCCACCTGCGCCACCAATCACCAGGTAGATGCCGCCTTGCCGGTATGGCAGCGGAAGGTTCGTTGTGTCGGGCTGGTACGGCAGCAGGCTCTGGCGGAACCACTCGCCGCCGCGGCGGCACCAGGTGGCACCGTTCTCTTCGGGCGGCAAGCGCCGCCAGTTTCGCCAGTCGTCGGCCTCGTCGACCGCTACATCAACCAGATGCAGGCGCCAGTGCGGATATTCGCGCGCCAGCGCGCCGGCCAAGCCGTGGATGGCGGCATGGGCGGGCCGCACGGGCAGGCCGTCGCCGAGATCCACTGCTTGGGTCGTGACCACCGTCCAAGCCAGGTCGCGCAGGCCATGGCCGGTCGCGAGCAGCGCCTTGACCAGACGGAACAGACCCAGTACGCCCTGCTGCTGCGCATCAATCAGTTGCGCATTTCCGGGGTCAACATCGGCCTCGCCGGGTGCCACGAACAGCACCTCACAAATCGAGCCGGCCGCGGCCAGTTGCGCGCTCAAAGCCTCGATGCTCGCGCCCGGCGTCACCACCAACGTTGCCAATCCGACCGCGCCGCCGCGCCAGGCATCGACCATGCCTTGGTCTCCGCCATACAGCAGGATGCGGCCTTGGGGCGGAGTGTCCGCGAGTAGTTCGGGGTGGACGGCGTCCCAGACCGGGAGCAGGAATTGTGCCGATTCGGCCTGATTCACCTCACCACTCGTTTCGTCAAGCGCGACGTCGAGTGCCGGCGGCTCGCTGGCCCCGGCGGCCTTGTCGGTTTCCCGCGCCGCAGCAGGCGTCTCGCCAACCCAACAGCGCCGATAATCGAAGGGATAAGCTGGCAGGCTGATGCGCTGCAGCTGGCGGCCCACATGCAGCAGGCGCCAGTCCAGCTCCATACCATTAACCCACAGCTTCAGCATTAAAGCATATTTCTTCTTCACTACCCAGGAAGCTATTGTGCCCTCCATGTCGTCGTCGGCACCAAGCAGAGACAGGCCGTTCTTGCCAAATTTCGCCTGCCCTCGATGCAGCTCATGCATGCCGTCCTGTCCGTCGAGAAAAGCCCGTAAACGTTCGTTCAACTGCGCGAACGAGGCCGCTATGAAGCCGAGCCGATGTTCCATCGGTTCGCGACCGACCTGCAGCGTATAAGCCAGGTCGCCCAAACGGATCGACGACTCGACCGACGCCACCGATACCGGCGCATAGCCCTGCGAGGCCAGCCACTCGTCAGCGAGGTGCGCCACCGAGCCAGCGCGAAGCGTAGCGGCCAGCAGCGCTGGCGAGCTTTCGTCGAGTGCCGCGGCTAGGCGGTTTCTGGCCAGAGCATCCAGGCCGTAAGCCTCAAAGCTCTCATCGATGCTAATTTCGTGCACGTCGACATCGAGCAGCCCGGCCAGCGCCAAGCGGATGTGCTGCTCCAGTTCTGTGCGCCGGTTGTCATAGACGGAGGCGGTAGACCGATCTAGGCCACGACGCTCCAGGTAGACGAGCAGATCACGGGCACGCCCGCGCAAGGCGTTCTCGCTGCGGGCCGAGAGCACGATCAGCACGCTCGCCTCGTCTTCCTCCGGCGGCGCATCGGCGAGATGCTCCTGCACCAGTACGTGCGCGTTGACGCCGCCGAATCCGAACGAGCTCACGCCGGCCAGGCGCGGTGCCGGACGCCCGAAGGCATCCCGACCGGTCGGCCAGGGGCGGTTTTCGCGCACCAGGTAGAACGGGCTGCCTTCCAGTTCGATATAGGGGTTCACCTGCTCGCAGTGCAGACTTGCCACCAGCGTGCGATGACGCATCTGCAGGACCAGCTTGAGTAGCCCGGCAATGCCCGCCGCCAGCTCCAAGTGGCCGATATTGGTTTTCACCGAACCCAGGCCGCACCAGGCCCCGCGCATGGGGTGTCCCAGCGTCTTGAAGGCACTCTTGAGCCCGTTGATCTCGATCGGATCACCCAGGCGGGTACCGGTGCCATGCGCCTCGATATAGCCGATCTGCTCAACCGCCACGCCAGCCTTACGGCATGCGCTTTCGATCAGCTCGGCCTGGGCGGAGGGATTGGGCGAGGTCAGCGTATTGGCGCGACCGCCGTGGTTGACGACGCTGGCGCGGATCACTGCGTGGATGCAGTCGCCGTCAGCACGCGCGGCCGACAGGCGCTTGAGCACCAGCATGCCCACGCCTTCGCCACGCACGTAGCCGTCGGCCTCGCTGGAGAAGGTCTTGCAGCGACCGTCTTTACTCAGCATGCCAGCCTTGCTGAAGCCGATATGCGAGGTCGGCGAGAGGATCGCCATCACGCCGCCGACCACCGCCAGGCTGCAATCGCCGGCCGCGATCGCCTGCGCCGCGCGATGCACGGCGACCAGGGACGACGAGCAGGCGGTGTCGATGAACTCGCTGGGGCCGTGCCAGTTCATGAAGTGGCTCATGCGCGCCGGGGCCATCGAGGGCAGCAGTCCCATCAGCGTGTGGCTCTCCACCCCGCCATCGGCTGCCACCACGCGCTGGCCGTAGTCGCTGCCGCCGAGCCCAACGAACACGCCGGTATCGCTGCCAGACAAGGCCTGGCGCGTGTAGCCGGCATCCTCCAGAGCCTGCCAGACATAGCTCATCAAGAGGCGCTGGTGCGGGTCCATCGCCTCGGCCTCACGCGGCGAGATGCCGAAGAACAGCGGATCGAAATCGGCCACACCGTCGATGAAACCGCCCCACTTGGCGTCGGTTTTGTTCGGCTCGCGCAGCGGATCGCCGTAGATCTCGCGCCAGTCCCAGCGATCGGCCGGGATCTCGCCGATGCAGTCACGCCCGGCCAGCAGGTTGTCCCAGAACTCGTCGAGGTCGACCGCCATCGGTAGGCGCGCGCTCATGCCGATGATGGCGATGTCGTCGCTCGCCGTTGCCGCCACCGCACTCGTCACGGTCGGCATGGATTTAGCTTCTTCAGCGCGTGCTGGCGCAGCGGTCTGCACCAGGAAGTCCAGGCGATCGGCGTGCTCGGCCAGCAGGTGCTCGACGAAGCGATTGACGGAGGCATGCTCGAAGAAGATCGCCGGCGTCAGGTTCAGGCGCAGTTCCTGGTTGAGACGATTGGCGAGGTTGGTCAGACTGATCGAATCGAAGCCGAAGGCGTTGAACTCCTCGTCCAGGTCGACCTGCTCGGTCGGCACGCCCAGCAATTGCGTGACCAGGCCCAGCACCACGCCCCGCAAGCGCGCGGCAAATGCCTCAACGTCGATCATGGAAACAGCTGCGCTAGCCATGGATGCCTTGTGCGTAGACGGAGTCGAGGAAGGTGCGGCGGGTGCCGTCGGCAAAATGACTGTCGAGGCCACCACGGCACCGGCGACGAGAGATGTCGCTTCCGCCGGCGCGGCCTGGGCCAGGGACGGCACCACGACCTGCGCATATACGCTAGCCAGCGCCCGGTAGAAGTAGGCCAGCCCCTGCGCGCTCGGCATCGCAACCGACCGCCAGGCTTCGGGCATGCCGGCCAACGCAGCCACCGCCGGGCGCATGCCGCCTTCGGCCCACAGCGGCCAGGCGATGGCGAGACTGCGTCCGCGACGATCGCCTCGAGCTACGGCAGTCGCACGCCAATGTGCGAATTCATCGAGGAAAGCATTAGCTACCGCGTAGTCGCTCTGGCCCACGCTGCCCAGCGCAGATATCGAAGAGAACAGAACAAAGAAGTCGAGGTCCAGCTCGCGCGTTGCGCGGTCCAGCACGAGGCTGCCGGTCAGCTTTGGTGCCAGCACCGCCCGCGCCTGCTCCTCGCTCTTGTTCAGCAGCAGGCCGTCGCGCAACACGCCGGCCGCATGCAACACGCCGCGCAAGGGGCCGAGTGTGCGTGCCGCCTGCACCGCCGCTTCGACCGCCGCAGCGTCAGTGACGTCGGCCTGGCGATAGACCACGCGCGTGCCCTCGCGGCCCAGGCGCTCGATCCTGGTCGCCTGACCGGGAGCCAGGGCCGAGCGCCCAAGTAGAATGATTCCGGCACCCTCGCAACGGGCCGCGATCTCCTGCGCAAAGAGCCAGCCTAGGCCACCGGCACCGCCAGTGATCAGGTAGACACCGCCCTTTCTCCACGGCTGCGAAACCGTTGTCGCAGCGCTCGGCAGCAACGGTACAAGCGCCCTGCGTTGGCGCCGCCCGTGCAGATGACGGATCTGCGCCTCGGCAGCCTCGCGGCCCTCCTCTCGCAGCAGCGCCGCCAGCGCGGGCGCAGCGATCGCCGGATCCACGGCAATCAATTGCGCGCTCACGCCTGGGTGTTCCAGGCGCAAGCAACGCACCAGGCCAGCCAACGCAGCCAGGCTGACCATCTCGCCCTTGGCTGGGATCACTACCTGCAGCAGGCAGCGGCCTCGAGGCTTGTCGCGCATGAAGACCTGCACGCGGGCCAGCAGGCGTAGCGCGTAGTCCTGCACGCTATCTAGGCCGGTCCCGGCCTCCAGGCGCTCGACGAGGTCCGCGCCGGATTCGGCTTCAAGCCCATGCGCTGGTAGCCCGCACAGCACCAGCAATCGTTGCGCATAGGCAGGAGGCGCATCTGCACCGTAGACGAGCGGCGCGTCTTCCCATTGCGGCAGTTGCAGCGAGGGCGCGGCAAGTTTCGGTACCAGCGCCGCCAGGCGAGCTAGGCCATGCAGGCGCACACGGACCCGCCCCTGCTCGTCGCATAGATCGACGTCCATGCGTTGCACCCGCTCGCCCGCGCCGATGCCCTGGGTATAACGTACCCAGGCCCACATAACGGGCTCGCACGGTACCAGCAGCTGCACACGCTTCAACTCGAATGGTAGGGAACCGCCCTGCTCCGAGCTCGCCACGCCGGCGGCGGCACGCAGCGCGTTGATACCGATGAAGGCGGCCTGCACAGCCGCGTCGAGCAGGCTCGGATGCAGGCCGTAACGCTCGGCACCCTCGTGCCGTGCTGCGGGCAAAACCAGCCTGGCGAGCGCTTGTCCGTCGCCCAGCCATAGTTGTTCCAGCGCACGGAAGGCCGGGCCGTAGCTGGCACCCCCTTGTTCGAAATCGCGGTAATAGCTGGCGGCATCGCGATGGGCCTGCGCGAGCTGCTGGCGCAGCGTATCCAGCGCCAACAACTCGGCTTCGCTTTCGACCGTGTCGACCGGCATCACGCGGCCCTGGCTATGCACGATTCGTTCGCCAGCGGCATCGGGCTGGCTGCAGATCTCAAAATCGGCCGAACCGTCGGCTTGGGGCCGCAAAACAGTATGAACGTCCAGCGGCGCATCCACGCCGACCGGGCGGATCCATACCACGTCGCGCAGCTCGAGCGCGGCTTGCGGCGCGGCAATCGCCTGGGCAAACGCCGCACAGGCCATTTCTAGATGCGCCACGCCAGGCAGGACCTTGTGGCCGCCCATCACATGGTCCGCCAGGAAAAACTCGTCGCCGCCGAAGCGCGCGCTGTAGCGATAAGCAGCGAAGTCGCTGGTATTGCGGTGCAGCAATGGATGCAGCACGGCTGCCTGCGTGCTAGCCGCGACCCGGGCCGCCGTGCGCGGCCAGCGCTTCGGCGAAAACGGGTAAGTCGGCAGACTGACGCGGCGCGCGGACCAGGGCGCGACCGCCTGCAACGCGTTCCAGTCGATCGGCTCGCCTTGCTGCCAGGCGGCGGCCAGCCCATGGGCATCGCGTTGCAGTTGCCAGCCATCCGCGGGAGCGGGCGGGGAAGCCGCAGCGGCGTCTTGGGTGTCGACCGTGTCGGCACAGTCATCCAGCGCCGCCAGTAGTTGATCGAGCGTTTCGGCGACGAAGGCGCAACGCGACCGCATCGAACGGCGGCCCGTCTGCAACGTGTAGGCAATGTCGGCCAGGCGCAGCGAAGCCGCGTACGGACCACGCAGGAACGTCGCGAGGCGTCGCGCATACACGGGAAGGCGATCCGCCTGCATGGCAGACAACGGAAACACCTGCGCCACGCCAGGAGCCGGCTCGGATTGCAGCAGCCGGGCGGTCGCTGGAGGCCAGGCTTCAAGAATCGCGTGGGTATTGGTACCGCCGATGCCGAAGGCGCTCAGCCCGGCCAAGCGCGGGCCCGGCGGCCAGGCTTGCAAGTGCTCGGCCACGTAGAATGGCGATGCCGCAAAATCAATTGCCGGATTTGGCTGCTGATAGTGCAGCGTCGGCGGAATTTCGCCGTGTTCCAGACTCAGCGCCAGCTTGATGCAGCCGGCGAGCCCCGCCGCAGTATCCAGGTGTCCGAGGTTGCTCTTCACCGAGCCGATCGCGCAATACTGCGTCGCCTGTGTATGACGCCGATAGGTTTCGCTGAGCGCGGTGACCTCGATCGGATCGCCGAGCCGCGTACCAGTGCCATGGGCTTCGACATAGCCAATTTGGTCCGGATCGATACACGCCTGGCGCAGCGCCTGCTCGATCACCTCGGATTGACCGCGCACGCTGGGCGCGTAAAAGCCGGCCTTGTCGGCACCGTCGTTGTTGACCGCGACACTTCGCAGCAGCGCATAGATATGATCGCCATCCGCCACTGCCTCGCGGGCTCGCTTGAGCAGCACTACGGCCACACCCTCGCCGGCCACCAGTCCATCGGCGCGCAAGTCGAAGGGCTTGCAATGACCATCACTCGAGAAGTTCAACCCCGGTTCGTAGCGATAGCCCAGGCTATCGTCGCCAAACAAGCTGGCCGCGCCCACTAGGGCCGTGCGCACCTCGCCACTGCGTAGGCTCTGCGCAGCGGCGTGCATGCCCACCAGCGACGAGGAACAGTTTGCGTGCACCGCATAGCTGGGCCCGCGCAGGCCGAGCTGGTAGGACACCATGGTGGCCACGGTGCCGGGCTGGGCCAGTAGCCAGTTCACGTAGTCGTCCGAATCGCCCGGGCTGCCCGGTTCGGTTAGTTCGGCCAGCCGCAGGGGGCCGCCTGTGGCCATGTAGACGGCTGTGTCGGGAATCGCCTCGGGCGTGTAGCCGGCATCCTCGATCGCGGCCCAAGCGTGTTGCAACAGCAGCCGGAACGGCGGATCCATGCGCGTCACCGTACGCGGCGGCAGGTTGAAGAATTCCGCGTCAAACTCGGCCTTGCCCTCGATGCCATAATGTACCGGAACGTATTGCGGATCGGCGATCAGCGGCTCCGGAACACCAGCCTCGCGCAGCGCTTCAGGGCTGAACAGTTTACCGCTGTCGTGGCCGGCGCGCAGGTTTTCCCAGAACGCGCGGTGGTCCTCGGCGCCGGGGAAGTGGCAGGCGATGCCGATAATAGCCAGCGTATCTTCCGCAAGGACGGTTTCGGGGGTGTCGGGTTTCGGGGCTGAGGAATCGGTGGTTTCGCCCGGTGTCGAAACGGGTTGGACTTCGTCGAGATAAGCTGCCTGGGCAGCTACGCTGGTATGTGCGAAGACTTGCGCCACGCCGAATACTCGACCAAATTCGGCCTGGATGCGCTCAGCCAATAACACCGCCGCTACCGAGTTGCCTCCGGCTTCCATGAAGCGCTCATCACGGTCGACCATGGGTCGCTCCAGCACTTCTATCCACAGCGCCTGTAGACGAGATTCGAGTTCTTGCCGCACGGCGTTACGGGGCGTGGCGCTGGGCGGTTGTGTATTTGCCTCTCTTTGTGCCGGCAATGCGCGGGCGCACAGCACTCTGCGATCGACTTTGCCGTTCGGCGTTTGCGGCAAGACCGCCGTGCCCAACCAAATCGACGGTTGCATGTAGGCTGGGACGCGATCGCGTAATTGCGCCTGCAAGACTTGGATCTGCACCGGGTCCAGCCAAGTATCTTCGTGCGTCCCCTTCGTCGGGACGCACCAAGCTGCAAGCTGTGAACCGTGCGCACCTTCGCGCAACACAATCGCCGCCTGCTTTACCAGTCCAGATTGCTCCAGCACCGCCTCAATTTCACCAGGCTCCACACGGTGGCCGTTCACCTTCACCTGCTGGTCAGAGCGGCCTCGATGCTCGAGTTGGCCATCGGCACGCCAGCGCGCTAGATCGCCGGTTTTGTAGAGCCTGCCCAGAGAGTGATCGATAAAGGCCTGGGCGGTGCGTTCCGGTTGGCCATGGTAGCCCTGGGCGAGGCCCGCACCACCTAGATACAGTTCGCCTTCGATGCCGATCGGTTGTTCTCGGCCTTCCTGGTCAAGCACATAGGCTTGCGTATTGGCGATTGGTTGTCCGATATGGATCGATGTGTCTTCTGCATCCAGCTTTGCCAGCGTTGACCAGATCGTCGTTTCCGTCGGGCCGTAGAGATTCCACACCGTCGTGCCGATTTCGTCGAAACGCTGCTTCAGACGAACCGGCAGCGCTTCGCCACCGCACAACACCTTCAGCCTTTCCGCGTTGTGCCAGCCGGCATGGAACAGCATCGACCACGTTGCCGGCGTCGCCTGGAGCAGCGTTGGGCGGACACGTTCCACTTCCGCCTTCAGGCGACGACCGTCGCGAGCGATCTCCGCCGGGCACAGCACGCATTCACCGCCGCCGATCAAGGGCAGGTACAGTTCGAGCCCCGCGATATCGAAGCTAATCGTGGTGATGGCGAGCAGGCGATCGCCTGCCATCAGCCCAGGCTGCTCCGCCATCGATTGCAGGAAATTGCTCAGCGCGCCGTGGCTGATGCGAACACCCTTCGGACGACCAGTGCTACCCGAGGTATAGAGTACATAGGCGAGGTCTTCTGGTTGAAGCGTCGGCAACGGTACCGATGTCAACGGCCCAATAGCATCCGCTGCCCATACCGGCAATATACCCGCCAGCGCCTGAACTTGTGCCAGATGCAAGGTATCGCTAAGCACCGCGCTGGCACCACTGTCTTCGAGCATGTAGCGCAGGCGCTCGACCGGATAAGCAGGATCGAGCGGCACATAGGCCGCGCCCGCCCGCCAAATCCCCAACAGGCTCGCCAAGAGCCACGGGCTACGCCCCTGGCACACACCCACGATCGATCCCGAGCCGATGCCTTGCGCATGCAAGCGCTGGGCTATCGCTGTGCCGTAGGCAGCCAGTTCAGCATAGCACCAGCGCTGCTGATCGTCGCTTACGGCCCAGGCCTGCGCATTAGCTGCAACCTGGTGCTCGAACAAGGCCGGCACCGGCGTCAGCGCCCAATCCCGAACTTCGCCTTGCCAGGCTGCCAACCAAGCACGCTCATGCTCGCCACGCAACTCATGCTCGCCTAGCCGCTTCCGCGGATCGGCCAACACACCTTCGAGCAGGTGCAGATAATGGGCGAGCCAGCGTTCGATCGTGCTTTCGTCCCACAGCATCGGGTCGTATTTAAAGTACAAGACATAACCCTGCGCTCGCCGACGTATCTCCAGCACCAGTTCATACTCGCCTTCTTGGTAAAGCGCCTCTTCCCAGGTCCATTTCGATACCTCGGCCAGCGCCTCTGTATCCAGCATGTCGTGCATGTCCTGATATAGAAACGCCGCCTGGAATAAGGGCGAGGCCTCTCCGCCACTCAAGCCCAACTCACGCACCAGCGCGGGGAACGGATAAGCCTGCGCCATCGCATCGACGAGCTGACGCTGCAAGGCCTGCACGTCCTCGCCGAAGCCGCGCTGACCGAGCCCTCGCGCGCGCATCGGCAGCATGTTCACGAACATGCCCACCAGTCCGGCGCTAGCCGCGTCGCGCTCGTCGATCGCCATACCGACCACCACGTCGTCGCATCCAGCATGACGGCTCAGCAAGCCCTGGAACACCGCCAGCAGCAGGGTAGACGGATACACGCCATGATATTCGGTATAGGCATTCAAGGAATCGCCCAAGGCCGATAGTAACTCACGCCGCAGCGTTCTCCCCTTGAAGCTCGGCGTCGCGCTGCGCGGGCGATCCAGCGGCAAGCCCAGGCTGCTCGGCGCGTCCGCCATCTGCTCACGCCAGTAAGCCAGGCGCCGCGCCGCCTGGTCGCCTTGCAGACGGACGCGCTCGGCCTGGACGAAACCCAGGTAGCCGTCGCTACCGCTCGCGCTCGGCATAGCCTCGCCGTTCCCCAAGGCCCGATAGGCCTCGTGCAACCCAGCCAGCAACAGGCCTACCGATGCACCATCGACCACTAGGTGATGGACCACCAACAGGAACAGGCTTTCACCACCGCCGGAACCCTCCAGCCAATGCGCCCGTAGTAGCGGCCCCTTGGCCAAGTCGAAGGGCTGCTCGATACGTTCGCGCAGCCAGTCCAGACGTTCGCTCTCACTCCACGCCAAACCGTCGTCCTGCTCCAGCGACAGGCCCGAAACCGATGCCATACGCAACCGCAGCGGCCCATCCTGCTGCTCGACCGAGGCACCCAGCACGGGCCAGCGCTCCAGCAGGCCGGCGCAGGCGCGTAGGAAGCGCTCGCGATCGAGATCCGCGGGCAGGCGCAGACAAAGCGGCACATTGTACGCCGCCAACCACGGATAGGCTTTTTGCAGGGACCACAGACCGCGCTGGGTTTCGCTCAGTTCGACGTCCGTCACGATACCCGTATCGGCAGTAGCGTCGGGCAAGCGCGCGAATGCTTCCTTGACCTGATCTACGCTGACTTTTCCGGCCTTGTACAAGGCGATCATTTGATCCAGGGTCATGAAAGCATTCATGGCGTGGTCTCGGCCAGCAGGGTGCGCGCCTGAGCATGGTTCAGGGCACCGTTTCGATAAGCTTGCAGCACGGACAGCACACGGTCAGGCACACTCGCTTCGGCTGGCGTACCGACCGAAGGCGAGTCCGCGCCCGTCAGCGGGATCGACTGGACGCGCGACAGCAGCGCGGCGTGCTGCTCGGCCAGATGCGCGGCGAGGCTGGCGATGCTCGGGTATTCGAACAGCAGCGAAGGCAGCACCACGACGCCGAGCAAGCGGCTCAGCTCCTCGCTCAAGGCCACCAGGCCCAACGAGGTGAGGCCCAGTTCACGGTAGCTGAGCTGCGGGTTTAGGGCCTGCACCGGTCGCTGCAACCTCATCGCCAGCCATCGGCACAGCCATTGAGTGGCCTGGGCGCGAGGTTCGGCACCGGCTTCTGCAGTGGCGGCCAGCACGAATCGCCATGCCGGCATGGCAGTTACCGTGGTCAAGGTAGCGATGGGCTCGGTAGCTACCGGCACGCGATGCCGGCTTACCGGGCTAGGCACCGACGCGGCAAGGTGCCAGGGAAAATGCCGCCGGTCGAATGGGTAAGCCGGCAGGTGGCAACGCCGCGGTCGAACCGGGCCATAAAGCTTCTGCCAATCCACCTCGGCACCTCGTATCCAGGATTCGGCCAGCTCGTCGAGGCCGTCTCGATTCGCCGCAGCGACCAGCGTCGTTTCCGGATCGACGCTGCCGCGCCACAGCCCGGCCATCGGCCGTTGTTCGGCCAGCGCCAGCAGCAACGCGCGCAGTTGCTCACGATCGCCCGCCTTGAGCACAGCGCGCTCGACCAGCGCGCTGCGACCGGTCTGGCAGGTATAGGCTAGCTCGGCCAGGCTCGGCCTCGACTGCCCATGTCCAGCCTCCTCGTCGAGGAAGTCAAGCAGGCGGCGCGCGCTCCGCGCCAGCTGCAGCGCGCTGGCGGCGGACAAAGGCAACAGCACCTCCTGCGCACACTCCAACAGTTGCGGGCCGCGCTGATCGCCCTCACCCGGACCGTATTCGCGCACCACCATGTGTACATTGGTGCCGCTGTGACCGAAGGCGTTCAGTCCTGCATATCGCGGCAGGTCTGGCTCGCCCTCCCATGCCGTCGTCGCCTCGGGCAGGCGCAGCGCAGAGGCATTCCAGTCGATCAGGGGATTCGCCCGCTCGAAATGCAAGAGGCCCGGCAACTGGCGATGACGCAGCGAAAGTAGTAGCTTGATCAGCCCCACCACGCCGGACGCGGCTCCCGTATGCCCAATATGCGTCTTGCTGGTGCCGATCACGCAAAAACCCCGACGCGCCGTCACGCGACCAAATGCGCGACTGATGGCATTGCCTTCCACGGCGTCGCCCAGCGAGGTGCCGGTACCGTGCACCTCGAAGTGGCTGATGTGCTCTGGCGCGATCCCATGGCGTGCCCAAATCTCACCCAGGAGGTCTTCCTGGGCCCGACCGTTGGGTGCCGTGATGCCGTTGCTGGTGCCGTCCTGGTTGCTGCCACTAGCCGCGATCACGCCGTGGATGGCGTCGCCATCGGCGATGGCCTGGTCCAGGCGCTTGAGCACCAGCATGCCCACCGCCTCGGAAAGCACCATGCCGTCGCCGGTGGCCTCGAAACTCAGGCAGTGCCCCTGAGGCGAAAGCATGCCGGCATCGGCCAGGTGCCTCAGCCCCTCGACGCTCAGCGCAGAGGCCACGCCGCCGGACAACGCCAGTTGTATCTCACCTCGGCGCAGGCTCTCGCAAGCCAGGTGGATGGCCATCGCGCCCGACGAGCAGCCGGTATTGACCACCAGGGCTGGCCCCTTCAGGTCCAGCAGATAGGATAGCCGCGAAGCGATGATCGCCTCGGACGAACCAGAGAAGGAGCCCTGGAAAAAACCGCTAGGCTCGGCGCCGACAAATACCGCAGTGCGGCTGCCGCGCAGGCTGCGCGGATCGTAGCCGGCATCCTCCAAGGCCTTCCAGCCCTCCTCGAGCACCAGCCGTTGCGCCGGGCTCATGCCAGCGGCTTCCTCGTTCGACAGGCCGAAGAAGGCGGCATCGAAATAGTCGCGGCCCTGCAACGCGCCACCGCGCGGGCTGGCACCGTGCGCCGGGCGGCCATAGGCCTCGGGTAGCTCACGGATGCTGTCGTGGCCACTCAACAGGTTAGCCCAAAACGTGTCGGCATCCTCGGCATCGGGCACCTGGAGCGCCATCCCGATCACGGCAATCGGTGTGGGTCGGGCTGCTTCGGCAGCTGGTGGCACCGCTTCCGATACCGTTACGGGCGCGAGCACTGGCACCTCGACCACCGTAGATTCGGACGCCGCCACTACCCCGAACTGACGCGGTACCATGGCCGCCTGCCCGTCACGCCGCTCGAGCACGTGGCGGCTCAGCGCGGCGATGGTGCTGTAGTCGTAGATCACCGCCTGGCCAAGCTGGACGCCCAGGCGCTGGTTGAGACGCTTGACCAGGGCGACACTGAGGATCGAATCAATGCCATAGTCGGAGAAGGCCGTCTCATCAGCCAGGCCAGCAGCCTCACGCTTGAGAGTTTCGGCGAGGCAGGCGCGGATCTCAGCGGCGATCGCTGCGTAAGGCACGACTTCACTGGACGAGACAGGTGAAGCGGATACAACCGGTTTGGCGACACCGGCTTTGGCCGGTACCGAAGAAGGCGCGGGGAGACGCGTTGCCGACGCGGACGCGAAACCGCCCGGCCGTATCAGGCCACGGCTTTGTGCCACCCATACTTGCTGTAACTCGCGGCCCGGGCCGTCCAGACAGACCGGGCGCATCCCTGCCTCGTCCAGCAGGGCCCGCCAATGCGCACTATCCAGCAGTGGCGAACCGGGAATGCGCAGTTGTGGATCGTCATAGAGCCACCAGCCTTCCAGCAAGCCGAAAGTCAAGGTGCCCAGCAAGCTCTTGCTGACACCCTCGTTGGCGATCAGCACGCCATGGCAGCGCAGCGCCGCCTGCACATGGCGCAAGGTGGCGCGGATGTCGTGCGTGGCATGTAGGCAGTTGGTGGCGATCACGATGTCGTAGCTGCCCGGCACGATGCCCTGCTCAGCCAAGGGCCGTTCGATATCGCAGCGACAGGTACGCAGATAGGGGTAATTAGCCAGATGGCGCTCGCGCGCCTGGGCTAGGAAAGCTTCGGACAGGTCGGTGTAGCAGTATTCGAGCATCGGCGCGCCGATCGCAGCCAGGCGCGGCAGCACTTTAGCAGTGGTGCCGCCGGTGCCGGCACCGACCTCGAGGACGCGCAGGCGCGCCAGCGGGTCGGCGGCGAGTCGATGGCGCACATAGACCTCGACCGTGTCGGCCACCTGGTGATTGAAGGAATCAGTCCAGGCGGTTCCCTGGTAAAGGCCGGCCACTTTACTCATGCTGCCGTCGGCGAAGATCACCGAGGTGGCACTAGTCCTGCCAAGCAGCACCGCGGGCAGGTGGCGCAGGCAGTCTTCCACCAGCAGCAAGGCGGCCCGTAGCTGCGGGTCCTTCAGGTAATCTGCCTTGTCGTGCTCCCAGTCCTGCCAAAGCGCATCAGCCTGCTCCAGGCTCAGGGCCTGCAGCAACTCGACACGTCCCTTCCGCGTGCGGATCCAGCCTTCCTTTTCCAGCATCTCGGTGCAGCACTCGTCCCACCAGCGCCTGTAGTCGTCGATCACGCCGAGCTTGCGGCGTAACTGCTCGCTTTCCCAGCTCACGCCCGCCTGATCGAACAGGCCCAGGTAGCGTAGTTGCGCGCACAACAAGCCACGCAGGCGCCGATCCAGTTCGGTCCAGTCAGGTGGCATCACGGTAGAACGCAACGCGGCGGCATCGAAGCCGTCGAGGAAGGACGGCGTGCCTGCAGTGGTGAGCACGACCACGTCGTCGACCGTGCTGGGCATCACATCGCGTACCGTGTCGGACGCCTTCAAGCAGATGGCCTGGTCGAGCATGCCCTGCCCCAGGGCCGCCACGAATCGTTCGAAGAACACGCAGGCCTCGTCGGCATGGATGCCGGTAAAGTGCCTGGCTAGGTCCTGCTCGAGCGCCGTGCCGGCCAGCGTATCCTGCCAGTAGCCCCAGTGGATCAGGCCGACGCGGAACGGCGACTGGGCGCGGATCAATTGCACATAGCGATCGGCTGCGGCCACGCCGACGGCGTAAGCCGCCGAATTCCTGGCACTGAGGAAGGCGAAGGACTGCACCGAGGAGTAATAACAGAGGAAGTCCAGTGACTCGCCAAGCAGGGCTTGATAGAAATGCCGCGCGCCAAGCGCCTTGACGGCGACTGCCCCGGCCAGCGCGGTCGGACTCCAGCGTTCTGCGGGCGCGTCCGCGCCTCGATACATGGCCGAGAAGATGGCACCGTCGATAGTGCCGTGGATTTGCCTGGCCCTGGCCACGGCCTCGTGCACCGCAGTGGCATCGGTGAGATCGGCCTGGACATAGCCGGGCAGCAGAGCGCCCGCCTCCAGCACCTGCCGACGCGCGACCAGTTCCGGCGCATCGGCGCGGCTACGGCCCAGCCAGATCACACGGGCGCGATAGCGCTCAATCAGATAACGGCTGATCGCTATGCCCAACGTTCCGCTTCCGCCGGCAATAAGATAGACGCCGCCTTGCTTGAGCCCGCCGTCGCGCAGGCTTCCCCAGTTCAGGCGATCGAAGCGTTGCCGCCAGCGCTCGCCGCCGCTGAAACGCACGCGCTCGCCGCGATCGCTGGCCGGCTCGGCCCAAAGCTGCCACCAGCTGGATGCCGACCAGACGTCCGCATCCAGACTCAGGTGACGCAGCCGCAGGCGGTGATCGCCCTGGGCCAAGGCGTAAGCGAGGCCGCTCAGACCGCCGCCAGTCAATGCGTCACTGGCGTTCGCTTCGATCGTCACTAGGTAGAATTCGATGCGCTGTGCTGGTTGGCTTTGGCTCAGGGCTTGTTGCACGCGCAACAACTGCGCTTCAGCCGATTCCGGATGGCCGGGCCAGTTCAATGTTGACCCAGCCTCCTCAGCCAGGAAGACCACGCTGTCGGGCCAGGTGCCTTCCCGTAGTGCCTCGGTCAAGGCCTGTCCGTCGTCGAAGCTGTCACAGACGCGCTCTGCCTCGCCCAACCAGAGGTTTTCCCGACCAAGGCGGATCAGGCGCAGAGCTGCAGAAGGCCAGCGTCGCGTACACCATTCAAACAACTCATCGGCCCGAGCAGAAGCTTCCGGTGCCACGATGAGCAGCGATGCTGGGGCTGGCACCTCCTCCACATCGGGCGCGGTAGCCGGCGTGGCTACCCAGCGGGGTAGATAGCTCATGCCATCCCACGAGCGTTCCGTCGCGAGCTCGGGTGATTCCGGACTCACCGCGCTCGCGGCGAGAGGCACCTCCAGCCAGTGACGCGTGCGCTCGAACGGATAAGTGGGCAGGCTGACCCTGCGCGGCCTCTGGCCACCGTGTAGCAGCGCCCAGTCCAAGGAAAGACCCTGCACCCACAGGGCGGCCAGCTTGTCGAGCTTACCCGCAGCCGCCCATTGCGCGAACAGGCGCGCCGAATCACCGTCGTTCTCGAAGGCGTGCAACACGGCATGGCCGCGGTCGCAATCGCCCTCGTGGCCGACCTTGCGTCCCGCGAGGTGGTCGGACAGTTGCCGGCGCAGAGCGCTCACGTCCTCGACGACAAAGGCCAGCCGATGCGTCATGCCGCGCCGACCGACTTGTAGAGTGTAAGCCAGGTCGCGCAGCGACGGCAAGGAAGCCGAACTGTCGAGATGGTCGAGTAATTGCCGCTCGACGGCGTGCAGGCGCTCCTGGGTCCGTGCGGAAAGCACGATCAGTTGCGCGCCGTCTACGCGTGCCGCGACGGATTCCTCTAAGTAAGCCTCGAGGATCGCGTGGGTATTGGTACCGCCGATGCCGAAGGCGCTCAGCCCGGCCAAGCGCGGGCCCGGCGGCCAGGCTTGCAAGTGCTCGGCCACGTAGAATGGCGATGCCGCAAAATCAATTGCCGGGTTCGGCTGCTGATAGTGCAGCGTCGGCGGAATTTCGCCGTGTTGCAGACTCAGCGCCAGCTTGATGCAGCCGGCCAATCCCGCCGCAGTATCCAGGTGGCCGAGGTTGCTCTTCACCGAGCCGATCGCGCAATACTGTGTCGCCTGCGTATGACGTCGATAGGTTTCGCTGAGTGCGGTGACCTCGATCGGATCGCCGAGCCGCGTGCCGGTGCCATGGGCTTCGACATAACCGATTTGGCCTGGATCGATACGCGCCTGGCGCAGTGCCTGCTCGATCACCTCGGATTGGCCGCGCACGCTGGGTGCGTAGAAGCCAGCCTTGTCGGCACCGTCGTTGTTGACCGCAATACCTCGCAGCAGCGCGTAGATGTGGTCGCCATCAGCCACTGCCTCGCGTGCCTGCTTGAGCAGTATCACGCCACAGCCCTCGCCCGATACCATGCCGTCAGCGCTTGCATCGAAGGTCTTGCAATGACCGTCGCTGGAGAAGTTCAGGCCCGGTTCATGAAGATAGCCCTTGCTGTCCTCAGTGAACAAGGTAGCCGCCCCGACCAGTGCCAGACGCGATTCGCGCGCCAGCAGGCTGCTCCGCGCCGCGGCCAACGCGCTCAGGAAGGAGGAACAGTTGGTCTGGATGAACAGGCTCGGGCCAGTCAGGCCAAGATGATACGAGATCAGCGTCGGTAGCGATCCGCCTTGCGACATCAGCCAAGCCACGTAACGGTCGCCGGCCTCGACGGCGCTCGGATCCTGCAGGCGTGCCTGATAAGCGCTGAAACTTGCCGACATGAACACGCCCGTGTCGGGAATAACCTCGGGTGTATAACCGGCATCCTCGATCGCGGCCCAGGCCTGCTGAAGCAGCAGGCGATATTGCGGGTCCATCAGCGAAGCGGCACGCGGTGACAGGTTGAAGAAGTCCGCGTCGAACTCGGCCTTGCCCTCGATACCGTAGCGTATCGGGACGTAGTGCGGGTCGGCGATCAGCCGCTCCGGCACGCCGGCCGCGCGTAGCGCTTCGGGGCTGAACAACTTGCCGCTGTCGTGCCCGGCGCGCAGGTTATTCCAGAACGCGCGGTGATCCTCGGCACCGGGAAAATGGCAGGCAATGCCGATGATCGCCAGCGCGTCCTCAGCGACCCCGCTTGCGTCTCGCTCCGGTTCCGCAACGATGACTTGTGTCGCGATAGGTTCGTTAGCTAGTGCTTCGAACGTTAGATCGCTCGCGTCGAGATACGCGGCTTGTGCAGCCACGCTCGTATATGCGAAGACTTGCGCCACGCCGAATGCTCGACCAAATTCGGCCTGGATACGCTCAGCCAATAGCACCGCCGCTACCGAGTTGCCGCCAGCTTCCATGAAGCGCTCGTCGCGAGAGACCGTGGAACGCTCCAGTACTTGCGCCCACAATGCCTGTAGACGGGATTCGAGTGCCCGTCGCGCTGCGCTACGGGTCACAGCGCTGGGCGGTGCCTTTTCCTCTCTTTGTTCCGGCAATGCGCGGGCGCTCAGCACTTGACGATCGATCTTGCCGTTCAGTGTTTTCGGCAAGGCAGCCGTACCCAGCCAGATCGAAGGCTGCATGTAGGCTGGGACGCGATCGCGTAATTGCGCCTGCAAGACTTGGATCTGCACCGGGTCCAGCCAAGTATCTCCCTGCGTCACCTTCGTAGGGACGCACCAAGCTGCAAGCTGTGAACCGTGCGCACCTTCGCGCAACACAATCGCCGCCTGCTTTACCAGTCCAGACTGCTCCAGGACCGCCTCAATTTCACCAGGCTCCACACGGTGGCCATTCACCTTCACCTGTTGGTCAGAACGGCCTCGATATTCGAGTTGGCCGTCGGCACGCCAGCGCGCTAGATCGCCGGTTTTGTAGAGCCTACCAAGAGGGTGATCGATGAAGGCCTGGGCGGTGCGTTCCGGTTGGCCATGGTAGCCCTGGGCGAGGCCCGCACCACCTAGATACAGTTCGCCTTCGATGCCGATCGGTTGTTCGCGGCCTTCCTGGTCAAGCACGTAGGCTTGGGTATTGGCGATTGGTTGTCCGATATGGATCGATGTGTCTTCTGCATCAAGCTTTGCCAGCGTTGACCAGATCGTCGTTTCCGTCGGGCCGTAGAGATTCCACACCGTCGTGCCGATCTCGTCGAAACGCTGCTTCAGACGAGCCGGCAGCGCTTCGCCACCGCACAACACCTTCAGCTCTTCCGCGTTACGCCAACCCGCATGGAACAGCATCGACCACGTTGCCGGCGTCGCCTGCATCAGCGTTGGACGGACATGTTCCACTTCAGCCTTCAGGCGGCGAGCGTCGCGAACGATCTCCTCCGGGCACAGCACGCATTCGCCTCCCCCGATCAAGGGGAGGTACAACTCGAGCCCCGCGATATCGAAACTGATCGTGGTGATAGCGAGCAGGCGATCGCCTGCGGTCAGCCCAGGCTTCTCCGCCATCGATTGCAGAAAATTACTCAGCGCGCCGTGGCTGATGCGAACACCTTTCGGACGACCGGTGCTACCAGAGGTGTAAAGCACATAGGCAAGGTCTTCGGGTTGAGGCGGTGGGAACGACGGTGCCGATGTCGACGGCGCAGCGGCATCCGCTGCCCATACCGGCAGCATGCCAGCCAGCGCCTGAACCAGCACCAAATGCGAGGTATCGCTCAGCACCGCGCTGGCACCGCTATCTTCAAGCATATAGCGTAGACGCTCGACTGGATAAGCCGGATCAAGCGGTATATAGGCCGCGCCAGCCTGCCAAATCCCCAGCAGGCTCGCCAAAAGCCACGGACTACGCCCCTGGCATACACCAACGATCGATCCCGTGCCGATTCCTTGCACATGCAAGCGCTGGGCTATCGCTGCGCTGTGGGCAGCCAGTTCCGCATAACACCAGCGCTGCTGATCATCGCTTACAGCCCAGGCCTGCGCATTAGCTATAGCCTGGCGCTCGAACAAAATCGACACCGGCGTCAGCGCCCAATCTCGAACTTCGCCCTGCAACGCCGCCAACCGAGCACGCTCATGCTCGCCACGCAACTCATGCTCGCCTAGCCGCTTCTGCGGAGCGGCCAACACGCCTTCGAGCAAACGCAAGTAATGCGCGAGCCAGCGCTCGATCGTGCTTTTATCCCACAGCGTCGGGTCGTACTTGAAATACAAGGCATAGCCCTTTAAGCGCCGACGTACCTCCAGCACCAGCTCGTATTCACCTTCCTGGTAAAGCGCTTCCTCCCAGACCCAATCGTCCACCCCATTGAGCACGTCGATATCGAGCGTATCTTGATAGAGAAACGCCGCTTGAAACAAGGGCGATGCGTCGCTGCCGCTCAAACCCAGCTCGCGCACGAGCGCGGGGAACGGATAAGCCTGCGCCATTGCATCGACGAGCTGCCGCTGCAAGGCCTGCATGTCCTCGACGAAGCCGCGACGGCCAAGTCCTCGCGCGCGCATCGGCAGCATGTTCACGAACATGCCCACCAGCCCAGCACTGGCCGCGTCGCGTTCGTCCATCGCCATGCCGACCACCACATCGTCGCGCCCGGCATGACGACTCAGCAAACCTTGGAACACCGCAAGCAGTAAGGTCGATGGATATACCCGATGTCGTTCAGTATAAGCCCGTAAGGACTCACCCAAGGCTGCTTGCAGTTCACGCCGCAGCGTGCATCCCTTGAAGCTCGGCGTTACGCCTCGCGCGCGATCCAGCGGCAGGCCTAGGCTGCCTGGCACATCTGCCAGTTGCTCCCGCCAATAAGCAAGCCGGGCGAAACCCTCGGCACCGGCCAGCCGTTCGGCTTCCGCAGCAACGAAAGCGCCATACGCGCTGTCATCCACCGCGCCGCTAAGGTCACGCCATCCCTCCAGATCCGCATAGGTCTTGCGCAAGCCCGCCAAGAGGACGCCGACGGATACTGCATCGATCACGAGGTGATGAATCACCAGCAGCAGCCGACTTGCGCCGTCCGGCTCGCCGCCCAGCCAATAGGCACGCAAGAGCGGCCCGTTATCGACGTCGAAGGGTTCGGCCAGTCGATCACCCAGCCAGGCAAGCCGCTGCGCCTCGCTCCAGTCCTCCGCGTGGTGTTCCTGCCAGGTCAGCTTGCGCGCGGGCTGTGTCTGCATAACAAGCCGTCCGTCGGCTCGCTGCACCGAGGCACCGAGCACCGGCCAGCGACGCGGCAGCCACGCGCAGGCCTGACGCATACGCTCGCGCTGCACCCGGGGTGAGAGCCGAAGGCAGAGGGGAACGTTGTAGGCCGCCATCCACGGGTGATTTTTCTGCAGGAACCACAGCCCGCGCTGCGCTTCGCTCAGCGGCACCGCGACGGATGTTTCGTCGCCGGCCTCCTGGTTTCTCTCAGCCGGCTGCTCCCTCTCGATGGCCGTCAGCCACTGCGCATGATGTTCCGCCAGGTAGTCAGCAAATTCCGTCAGCGTCCGATAGTCGAACAACACCGAGGGGTTCAGCTTTGTCCGCAGCAGACTACTTAATTGCTGGATTAAGCCGATCAAGCTCCGTGAGCTGAATCCCATGTTGAGGTAATCTGTATCCACGGGCACTTCGTCCGCGGGCAGGCTCAGCTCTCGCCCAACCAGTTCCTGCAACAGGCGCAATGCCTTTTTCGTCTCGCCGATCGGGTTGACTGACTGCATGGGGCAACGCTCCTCAAGCTCGCAAGACAACACCAAACACCGGTGCCGAATCCCGGTTCCGCAAAAGAACCACCGAAAATTCCGTATGCCGCCCTCGCTCTGACATGCCTTCCCCCATACGACCGCAAGCGACCGTCGCGCGCCAATAATCGATCAACTTATTCATATCGGCAAACTGAGGAGTGAAAAACGACACCAGACCGGGCATGGCCCGCGCAAACCCGGCATTACACCCTTGTTTGGTTTGCGAGAATCGACGCTCCACGGCAGCGGACTTGGCGAAACGGGGCGGCAGATCGGACATTCGCCTGCCTGGCTCGACCCGTTTCGATGCCTGTGAATTGGTCTGGAACGCTGCGCTGACATCAACGAAATTTTCCTCTCACGAGAGGAAAACGGAGATTGGCTGGAGTTATTCGAGACGCTTGAAATGAAGCCGCCCGTCCCAAAGGGCGGGGTATCGAAAACCATGGCACTAAAACAACGCGATCTGACAACTTGAGGAAAACTTGTTGTATTCCTCGACCTGATTCTTGACATACCACCTCTATCATTGCCTTATCGCCATGCTTGCCCACCGTACTTAAAAAATATCCATCGGTCTAAAATCACTGCCCCACAGCGCCTTGCACGTGAAGGCATCGTCGGAATGTCCGGAATATTTACCGAGCCGTGATGCGTTTGAGGAGATCATCACGATCTTTATCCCGCTGTATGCTGGGACCGACTGGACCAGAAAATGAGCATAATTCCTGTCCGCCCCAATCTCCAGAAATTTTATCCGGTAGCGCTGCGCCATCTCCGGAAAAATTCTTTTCAGTACTTCGCTAACCCAGTCATCAAAGACTGCTTTTCGATACCTCGCCAAAGCACCACGTGATACGTCAACACCGTGACGTTGTGGCTCTTGTGAATGTATTCGCTCATTCTCCGCAGCCTACGCCGCAAGGGCAGTAGAGAATCAGACCCAAAGAGATTGAAGCGATTTCATTTCTCAATGACTCGTAGGTGTTCCTATTTGATCACCGATTGGAGGGATTGTCTGTCCATAAAATCCAGTACACTGGACCATCCATGGCAAGAGGTATTGTTGCATAAATCGAGCGTGAGGACGCAATGGCACCGACGGGCATAATTTTAGGCGATACGAATGGATTGCAAACGAGCGAGATCCGCAATCCATTCGTATCGCCTAAAATTATGCCCGTCGGTGCCATTGCGTCCTCACGCTCGATTTATGCAACAACACCACGCCGCACTTCACCCTCAAAACCGTCTATTTTCTCTTGGATGATAAGTAAAGAGCAATGGATTTATTGACGAAGTAAGGTTCATGTCGTATGGTGAACCGAATCACTCTAAGATACTCTAAGATATTAAGATATGCGGGCGCATATATAGCATGGCTGAAGAACTTATGCAAGAATACTGCCGTTTGCGTCGGAAATTGACGTTAGAACTTAGTCCGGAAGACGCGGCGGACGTCGCTCAAGAGGCATTTGAGCGTACTCTTCGATATATGCGGAAGCATGACGGCAGGGTGGCATCTCCGGTAGGATTGTTGGTTCGGATCGCACTTAATCTTCAAATCGACCGCGGACGGCGACGTAAGCATTTGCCGACGGCCCTTGACGAGTCATGGGAGCATCCGAGATGGGACATTACTCCCGAGGATGAGGTTGTGGGGCGACAGTCTGTCACGCAGTTAGTCGAGACTCTGGATAAACTGGCACCACGCCGCCGGGAGGCGTTTGTCCTTTGTAGACTGCATGGTCTGACTTATCAGGATGCCGCAAAAAAAATGGGCATTCGACCTTCGGTGGTCCGAGAGTATCTGGTCGACGCCGTGCGCGCATGTCGAGATAGTGTAGACTGGGCAGTCTCGAGAGTGAAGTGTAACACACCGCTGGTTAATGGGCTGGAGCTCAGTCGGTCGGGTTAGCCAGAACCTGGCCCAGAATTTGCACTTGGATGTGCCAGTTCAGTTGGATGCTGAGTGTAAGTCGGCAGTCACATCGAGATCGTCTTAACGCGTGGGCACTTTAAAGTGCTTGGGTCGCCTGTTTGGCAGGTTATAGTGTGCGGCGTGTGAGCACGCTTAGGTAGACTGAGCGCTCTGTGCGAGCGTGGTGTCTGCGTATCGCCGCGGACTACCGCATAACCCATAGGCTAATGGGTCACAACGCCGCAAGTTCCACGGTGCAAATCCGGATAGCGACTCGTTTTACGGGTTTCGGCTGATGCCAAGGTAGCGATAGCCCTGCGGTAGCTATTTCCTCTTCACCCGGTTCGTCAGAAATCCTTAGAAATTGATCATCCTGAAGTGCTGCTCCGGGATGTGCTGTGCAAATCGATCGATGAATGCCTGTGTCTCATATTTTGAAATCTGATGGTGCTACCTCTGGATGGACTCAGGTAGTCCGACGCTACCGTCTTGCCGTCATTATGTTTTAACCTGGACTGCGACAGCGGCGGTCGTTTGATGTACTGGTCCAGATAGTTGACGTTGCTCACATAACTGCTCGGGGGTTTCGCGAAATACACGATCTACGGTTTTCTGTGTTGGCCGTCCAGCCAACAGCTCCAGGCCACTTCCCTCGTGGCACTGCGCCTCTCAACGGTGTTGTTTCATAAATCAAGCGCGTGGGTAACGCCTGTCGGGCATTCTGGCAAGGACGGCCTCATCTATCCCCATATCGTCACCGTTCCCCAGTTGAGCTGGCCCGAATTATAGGCCGCCCAATTCCTGACACGGTAGCGTGCCTTCGGCTTACATGTCTTGTATATGTCCCTGCGCATCTTTCTGCTAAAAATTGGGAATTTACGTCGTCTAATGACTTGGTCAAAGGGTGCTTGCCCTGACTCTTGCGCGTAAAACGCATACCAGCTCTCGCTAGATGTATGCGGCGTTGTTGCATACATCTAGCGAGAGCCGTTGACGTTTACGCGCAACTGTCGCGGGGCCAGCCTCCTATCAAGTCAGATTCCAGAGTAATTGCCTAACTTTTGCCAAGAAAATGCGCAAGGACATACACAAGAAAGGTGAGCCGAAGGCACGCTACCGTGTCAGGAATTGGGCGGCCTATAATGAAGGCCTGATCAACCGGGGGAACGTAACAATATGGATAGATGAAGCCGTCCTTGCCAGAATACCCGATGCCATACCCACACGTGGTCGCCCGTGTCTATACGGCGATATGCTGATTCAGGCATTACTTGGAGTGAAGACCGTCTATCGACTGACCTTGCGCGCCCCTGCAAGGTTTCACCCAAAGTCTGCGCGATTTGGCCTTCCCGAGCTTGCCGGTGCCGAATTACACCACGCTCTGTCGCCGGGCAAAAACGCTTGATGTCGAACTGCATGTCGAACTGCCGATCCTTCGTGACAATGAACCGATCCATCTGGTTGTCGACAGCACCGGTCTGAAGGTCTATGGAGAAGGTGAATGGAAGGTGCGCCAGCACGGCTACTCGAAGCGGCGCACGTGGCGTAAAGTCCATCTCGCGCTCAACGCGAATACAGGTCAAGTGCATGCCGCGCTAATGACGAATCAGAATGTGGCTGACGGTGACGCTCTGGCCAAGTTGCTCGACCAGATTCCACGCGAAGAACAAATCGATGTCATCGGCGGTGACGGTGCCTACGACACCAAGCCATGCCATGCGGCCATTGCTGCACGCAGTGCTATTCCTTCGATTCCGCCACGCGAGGGTGCCGCTCATTGGCCAGCGGATATGCCCGGTGCGGCGTGGCGTAATGGCGCGGTTGATGCAATTGCCCGTGACGGTCGTCGAGAATGGAAGCAACACAGTGGCTACCACCGGCGATCGCTTGCCGAGAATGCGATGTATCGGTTCAAGACCCTCACCGGCCACTGTCTCTGGGCCCGTCACATCGCCGCGCAGGCGACCGAGGTCGCCGTTCGCGGCGGCGTCATCAACCGCATGGCGGACCTCGCTCGTCCGCAATCCGTTCGTATCGCCTGAATTATGCCCGTCCGATGCCATGGCGTCCTCACGTTCGATTTATGCAACAACGCCGCAACAACGCCGTCCTGAGCACGAACAGGATATTATTGAGCGCCACGCGATCTGGCACACGTGGACGGACACGCGCGCCGGTTCGCGCTCTTCGCGCGAGGCTTCACAACAGGCAGCAAGAGTTCAATCAGTTTCCACAGCTCGTCATCAATGATCGGCACCACCGTGCTTGGACTCCTGTTTCTTTGGCGTCCAAGATGAATAAATTGACGAGAAAGTAAAGAGCCCCCTTAGGGGGAATTTAAACTAGCCTATTAGGGTGAGAAACTTCATTTCCACCGCTTCACCTTCGCTTTGAGGGTTCGAACGAGTCTTTCCACCCCCTGTCGCGGCACGGTCTCCCCGTGCGTCAAACAAGCTCAGTGTTCCGATGAAACGTATGGCTTTGACCTTGAACGATGTGAAACGCATCGCTCATCTCGCTCGGCTCGAGATAGACGACACCGAAGCCGAGCACACGCTCGCCCAGCTCAACGACTTCTTCGGCCTGGTCGAGCGGATGCGCGCCGTTGACACGACCGGCATCGCGCCGTTTGCGCATCCGATTGAGCAGATCCAGAACGTGGCCCAGCGCCTGTGCGAGGATGTCCTGACGGAGCACGTGAATCGCGCTGAGAACCAGCGCCCGGCACCAGCCGTCCAAAAAGGCCTGTTCCTGGTTCCGAAGGTGATTGAATAACAAGGCTGGGTTCGTCCGCGACCGCGGGATCATAGCTTACCGCGGTCGCTGAATAGATCGATGGCATCGGCGGCAGCGTTTTTGCATCAATCTAGCGAGAGAGCCGGCGTTGTTGCATAAATCGAGTGTGAGGACGCAATGGAACGTATTGCGGACCTCGCTCGTCCGCAATCCGTTCATATCGCCTGAAATTATTGATCCGAAATTCGTGATCAATATGCCCGTCGATGCCATTGCGTCCTCGCGCTTGATTTATGCAACAACGCCGAACCTCCCGAATTGTGGATCAATAATGACGCATCAAAATGTGGCTGACGGTGACGCTCTGGCCAAGTTGCTCGACCAGATTCCACGCGACGAACAAATCAATGTCATCGGCGGTGGCGGTGCCTACGACACTAAGCCATGCCATGCGGCCATTGCTGCACGCAGTGCTATTCCTTCGATTCCGCCACGCGAAGGTTCCGCTCATTGGCCAGCGGCGGATACTTCCCCGGTGCGGCGTGGCGTAACGGCGCAGTTGATGCAATTGCCCGTGACGGTCGTCGAGAATAGAAGAAAGAAACCTGGCTACCACCGGCGATCGCTTGCCGAGAATGCAATGTATCGATTCAAGACGTTCACCGGTAACTCTCTCTTGGCTCATAAAATCGACTCGCAGGCGACCGAGGTCGCCGTTCGCGTCGGCGTAATCAACCTCATGGCGAACCTCGCTCGTCCGCAAATCTGGTCGTATCGCCTGAAATTATTGATCACGCATTGCGGATCAATAACCTACCAAATCTCGCCAGCCCAACCTTCCACCACGAATGGGACGCTGTCTAGCAATCGATTTGCACACGTTTTTCGGGTTGAAGTGGCGTTGTTGCATAAATCGAGCGAGATCCGTTGACGTTTACGCGCAACGATCGCGGGGCCAGCCCCCTATCAAGTCAGATTCCAGAGTAACTGCTTAATTTTTGACAAGAAAATGTGCAAGGACATACACAAGACAGGTGAGCCGAAGGCACGCTACCGTGTCAGGAATTGGGCGGCCTATAATGAAGGCCTGATCAACCGGGGGAACGTAACAATATGGATAGATGAAGCCGTCCTTGCCAGAATACCCGATGCCATACCCACACACGTGGTCGCCCGTGTCTATACGGGGCGATACGCTGATTCAGACATTACTTGGCGTGAAGACCGTCTATCGACTGGCGTTGCGGGCCCTGCAAGGTTTCACCCAAAGTCTGCGCGATCTGGCCTTCCCGAGCTTGCCGATGCCGAATTACACCACGCTCTGTCGCCGGGCAAAAACGCTTGATGTCGAACTGCCGATCCTTCGTGACAAGGAACCGATCCATCTGGTTGTCGACAGCACCGGTCTGAAGGTCTATGGAGAAGGTGAATGGAAGGTGCGCCAGCACGGCTACTCGAAGCGGCGCACGTGGCGTAAAGTCCATCTCGCGCTCAACGCGAATACGGGTCAAGTGCATGCCGCGCTAATGACGAATCAGAATGTGGCTGACGGTGACGCTCTGGCCAAGTTGCTCGACCAGATTCCACGCGAAGAACAAATCGATGTCATCGGCGGTGATGGTGCCTACGACACCAAGCCATGCCATGTGGCCATTGCTGCACGCAGTGCTATTCCTTCGATTCCGCCACGCGAGGGTGCCGTTCATTGGCCAGCGGATATGCCCTGTGCGGCGTGGCGTAATGGCGCGGTTGATGCAATTGCCACTGACGGTCGTCGAAAATGGAAGCAAGACAGTGGCTACCACCGGCGATCGCTTGCCGAGAATGCGATGTATCGGTTCAAGACCCTCACCGGCAACTGTCTCTGGGCGCGTCACATCGACTCGCAGGCGACCGAGGTCTCCATTCGCGTCGGCGTCATCAACCGTATGGTGGACCTCGCTCGTCCGCAATCCGTTCGTATTGCCTAAAATTATGCCCGTCGATGCTATTGCATCCTCACACTCGATTTATGCAACAACGCCGAGAGAGCCGGTAACGGTTTGGTTTACGCGCAACGCTCGGGGACAGCCTCCTGTTCTCAGGTCAGATTCTAGAGTAATCTGCCTCATTTTTCCAAGAACATGCGCAACAACGCCGTATCGGGCGGATCAGGAGAAAGCCAAGCTGGCGATGAACTTGCGGAGGAAGCGTTCGCAGCTGTCGAGCTGAGCCAGCTCGACGTATTCGTTCGGCTTGTGCGCTTGCTCGATGTTGCCGGGCCCGCAGACCACGCTCGGGATTCCGGCGTTGGCGAACAGGCCCGCCTCAGTGCCGTAGGCGACCTTGCGCGGCGACTGGTCGGCGGTCAATGCGCGCACCAACTGTGTGATCGCAGCTTGCTCTTCGGTATCGAGCCCGGGTGCCGAGGCGATCTTCGAGATCTCGATCGCCGCGTCTGGATGCTCGCGGCGCATCTTCGGCAGCAGCGTATCGCACGCGTAGGCGTCGATCTTCGCGAAGATCACATCAGGATCGAGCGTTGGAAGGTTGCGAAACTCGAAGGAGAAACGACATTCGACCGGCACCGTGTTGATCGCGTTGCCGCCATGGATCTGGCTGGTCTGCGCGGTGGTGAACGGTACGTCGTAGAGCGCGTCGAAGGGGCCCTCTGCGCGGAATTCGTCGGCGATATCGCGGATATGACAGATGAGCCGCGCCGCATATTCAATCGCGTTGAGCCCTTTGGGGGTCAGCGAAGAATGGGCGGCATGCCCGCGCACGCAGCAGCGATAGGTGTTAATGCCCTTGTGGGCGATAATCGGGCGCATGCTGGTCGGCTCGCCGACGATGCAGCCGCTCGGGTTGAGGCCGCGCTGCTTGAGGTCGGCGATCAGGAGCGGCGCTCCCGCGCAGCCAATTTCCTCGTCGTAGGAAAGCGCGAAATGGATCGGCTTGGCGAGCTTGGCTGCCTGCATCTCGGGAACTAGCGCGAGCGCCGTGCCGATGAACCCCTTCATGTCGCAGGTGCCGCGGCCATACAGCCGATCGTCGCGGATCGCCGGCTTGAACGGGTCGCTGTTCCAGTCCTGGCCGTCGACCGGCACCACGTCGGTATGCCCGGACAGCACCACGCCGCCGTCGGTCGAACCATCGTGGGCGGGGAGCGTCGCGCACAGGTTAGCCCAGCCCTTACGCTTGTCATGAGTCAGCGTCGCGGCGATTCCGCGCTCGGCCAGCGCGTCGCGTACAGTTTCGATCAGACCGAGGTTCGGTGCGCAGCTGGTAGTGTCTATTGCGACCAGGTCGCGGACCCAATCGAGACTGATTGGGCTATCGGAGGTGGCGGTGTGGGCGCTCGGCGCAGCGGCGTCGACAGAACGCATAGTAAAACTCCGGATGGCAGCAATAGGGGGATCATACGTCAAAAATGCTGCAGCTTGCCTTACGCTGCAGCGCGATTTTCGCCGGGCCAGCGGACATTCCGCCATTTCCCACGCTGGCGGCAGGATCCGCCGTTCATGCCGGGGTTAGTCATGGTCCGTCATCGTCTGTCGCCGCTCGCCGCCGCGGGTCCGCCATTTCAGCGTACGCCAGCTTTCGTCCGCCCGAGGGAAGGCCGAGCACGCGCAGCGTTTCCTTGACGGTCGACACGCGGCTCGCTAGGTCGGGCGTGCGCGTTTCGACGCGCAGCTTGTCCTGGCCGGCGAGCTTAATGTGCTTGTGCTTCTGCACCATCTCCATGATGTGCATCGGGTCAATTGGTGGGCTCGGAACGAATTGCAGGCTGATCACGGACTCGCTCGCGTCGATCTTGTTGATGCCGAGCGGCTTGGCCGCCAGCCGAAGCTGATGCGTCTCGACCAGCGCGTTAGCCTGCTGCGGAAGCTTGCCGAAGCGGTCGATCAGCTCCTCCTGGATCGCGTCGATCGACTCGCCATCCTCGCAGTTCGCCAGCCTTTTGTAGAGCGATAGGCGTTCCTGCACGTCGGCGCAGTAGTCGGCTGGCAGGATCGCCGGGGTATGCAGGTTGATCTCGGTGGTGGCCGCCAGCGGCGCGAGTAAGTCCGGCTCGCAACCGTTCTTGAGCGCCTTGACCGCATCGTTGAACATGTCAGTGTAGAGTTGGAAGCCGATTTCGTAGATCTCTCCCGATTGCTTGTCCCCAAGCACCTCGCCGATGCCGCGGATCTCCAGGTCGTGCATCGCCAGATAGAGGCCTGAGCCGAGCTCCTCCATCTGCTGGATCACCTCGAGACGACGCTGTGCCTGCTTGGTCAGCGACTGTGGATCGTGCACCAGCAGGTAGGCATAGGCCTGGTGATGCGAGCGACCGACGCGCCCGCGCAACTGGTGCAGCTGGGCCAGGCCGAACTTGTCGGCACGATGCATGATAATAGTGTTTGCGCTTGGCACGTCAATGCCGGTCTCGATGATGGTGGTGCAGAGCAAGACATTGACGCGCTGGCCGACGAAGTCACGCATCACGCGCTCGAGCTCGCGTTCGTGCATCTGGCCGTGGGCGATCGCGATGCGCGCCTCGGGCACCAGCGCCTCGAGCCTGGCCTTACGGTTCTCGATGGTCTCGACCTCGTTGTGCAGGAAGTAGATCTGGCCGCCGCGTTTCAGCTCGCGAAGCATCGCCTCGCGGATCACGCCGTCCTCCTCACGTCGAACGAAGGTCTTGATCGCCAGCCTCTTCTGCGGCGCAGTGGCGATCACCGAGAAATCGCGCAGGCCTTCCAGCGCCATCCCCAGCGTGCGCGGAATCGGCGTGGCGGTCAGTGTAAGCACGTCGACCTCCGCGCGCAGCGCCTTGAGCGCCTCCTTCTGGCGCACCCCGAAGCGGTGCTCCTCATCGATGATCACCAGGCCAAGCCGCTTGAACTGCACGTCTGAAGACAGCAGCTTGTGGGTGCCGATGACGATGTCGACGCTGCCTTTGTTGATCTGGTCGATTGCGGCAATGACCTCTTTGTTCGACTTGAAGCGCGACAGCTCGGTCACCCGCACCGGCCAATCGGCGAAGCGGTCAATGAAGGTCTGGGTGTGCTGCTCGGCCAGCAGCGTGGTGGGCGCGAGCAGGGCCACCTGCCTGCCGCCCATCACGGCAATGAAGGCTGCGCGCAGCGCCACCTCGGTTTTGCCGAAGCCGACATCGCCGCACACGAGGCGATCCATCGGCTTGCCGCTGGTCATGTCGCTGATCACGGCCGCGATGGCACCGGCCTGGTCGGGCGTCGCCTCGAAGCCGAAGCTCTCGGCGAACTTGACATAGTTGCGCGGTTCCAGCGCGAAGGCATGGCCCTCGCGCGCGGCACGGCGCGTATAGAGGTTGAGCAGCTCGGCTGCGGTATCGCGGATCTGCTGTGCCGCCTTGCGCTTGGCGCGTTCCCATTGACCAGAGCCCAGCAAGTGCAGCGGCGCGCTGTCTGGATTGGCGCCACTGTAGCGCGAGACCACGTGCAGCTGCGAGACCGGCACGTAGAGCTTGCTCTCGCCGGCGTATTCGAGATGCAAGCATTCGGTATCGCCCTCGCCGAGATCCATCGACACCAGTCCCCTGTAGCGACCGATACCGTGCTGCGTATGCACTACCGGATCTCCGACCTTGAGCTCGGAGAGGTCGCGAACCATTGTGTCGACGTTGCTGGGCTGCTCCTGGCGGCGTCGGCCCCAGCGACGACCGGTGGCACCGTACAGCTCGGTCTCGGTGATGATCGAATAACCCTCTCCGGGCACCGTGAAGCCGCTGGTAAGCGGCGCTACGCCGAGCGCGAAACGCTCGTCACTGGCGAGCCATGAGGTATAGCTGTCGTTACCTGCCGGGCGCAGCCCGTGCTCGGCGAATAATTGCGCGATAGTCTCGCGGCGGCCTGCCGATTCGACCGTGAACAGCACGCGGTTTGGCGTGCTCGCGAGGTAGGCGCGCAGCATAGCGAGCGGATCCTCGGCCTGGCGCTCAAGCGCCAGCGGCGGCAGGGCGGTGGCCCAGCCCCCCGTTGCCAAGGCAGGCAGCACCATGCGCGCGAAAGGCTTGGCGAGCGCGTAGAAATCGTCCTCGGAGAGGAACAGGCGCTGTGGCCCGAGGATCGGCCTCTCACGGTCGTGCGAGAGGAAGGTGTAGCGCTGCTTGGTATCGACCGTGAAGCGGCGGATCACAGTGTTCAGGTCGCCGCTGAACACCAGGTGCGCGCGCGGTGGCAGGTAGTGGAACAGCGTGGTAGTGTCCTCGAAGAACAGCGGCAGATAGTACTCGATGCCGGCCGAGGGAACGCCATTGCCGATATCGCGATAGATCGGTGCGCGGCTCGGGTCGCCCTCAAAGGTTTCGCGCCAGCGGCTGCGAAAGGCGGTGCGGGCCGCTTCGTCGAACGGGAACTCTCGCCCCGGCAGCAGACGCACGTCCCGCACCGGGTAGAGGCTGCGCTGCGTATCGGGGTTGAAGGCGCGGATCGAGTCGACCTGGTCGTCAAACAGGTCGATCCGGTAGGGCAGCGGCGAGCCCATCGGGAACAGATCGATCAGCGATCCGCGCACGCAGTATTCACCCGGGTGCACTACCTGGCTGACGTGCTCGTAGCCAGCCAGGGTCAGTTGTGCTTTGAACCTGGCCTCTTCGAGCCACTCACCCTGGGTGAAGGCGAAGGTATAGGCGGCCAAGAAGGCGATTGGAGGCATCCGGTAGAGCGCCGTGGTGGCCGGCACCAGCAGGATGTCGCAGCGCCCCTCGCCGAGATCGTGCAGGGTGGCCAGCCGCTCCGAGATCAGGTCCTGGTGCGGCGAGAAGGTGTCGTAGGGCAGGGTTTCCCAGTCGGGTAAGAGGCGCACGCGCGCATTCTGCGCGAAGAAACCGATTTCCTGCGAGAGCCGCTGCGCATCGACAGCATTGGCGCAGATCACCGCAACCAGCGGCACCTCGCCCTGATGGGCTAATAGGTAGCGAGCGATCGCGAGGGCGTCGGCAGAGCCGTGCGCGCCGTCGAAGGCAAAGCGCTGACCCGGTTTGACGAGTGCGACGGGGGACGACGGGGTGCTGGCGTTTTCTGGCATAGACGAGGCTGGAATGGCGTGCGCCGGGGCGCGCGGCGAGCGGCACAACGGGGTCCCAGAGGCGAAAGGCCTGGTGGTCCCCAATCTGGGGTACAACCCCTTCGCCAACCGATAGATTGTGTGAATGGCAAAGAGAATGTACCAGCAACTGCAACCCAAAAAACGTATGCAAATCGGTTTCTGGCGCAAAAAGCATTAAGCTTGCGGGCGATCGCCCGCAAGCTTAATCGCGCGCCCTTGACGTTGAGTCACGAACTGGCCTGCAACACGCAGAAATGGGCTGTATTTGTCCGCGTGTAACCAAAGCTTCGCTAACACCCGTCGACCCAAGCTGCCCGACCGTCTCTGAAGCTCCCACTTGACTCGATTCTTTAGAGGGCGTTGTTGCATTAATCTGGCGAGAGCCTGTGACGTTTACGCGCAACGGCGTTGTTGCATAAATCGAGTGTGAGGACGCAATGACATCGATAGGCATAATTTCAGGCGATACGAACAGATTGCGGACGAGTAGGTCTGTCATACGGTTGATTACGTCCGCCTCGCAGGCGACCCCGGGGTCGCCTGCGAGGCGATGTGACGCGACCAGAGACAGTTGCCGGTGAGCGTCTTGAACTGATGATATACATCCCATGCTCGGCAAGCGATCGCCGGTGGTAGCCACTGTCTTTCTCCCATGCTCGACGACCGGAACGGGCAATTGCATCAACCGCGCCGTTACGCCACGCCGCACCGGGCGTATCCGCTGGCCAATTAGGGCACTCTCGCGTAGCGGAATCCACTCTCGCGTAGCGGAATCGAAAGAACAGCACTGCGTGCAGCAATGGGCGCATGGCATGGCTTGGTGTCGTAGGCACTGCCTTCGCCGATGACATCGATCTGTTCGTCGCGCGGAATTTGCTTGAGCAACTTGGCCGGATCTCGCTAGATTTATGCAACAACGCCCAAATGTACTGTACTGAAATTTGGACACATAGAAAATCCCGATCCGTCTCATTGAAACAAGCAATTTCTCAAGATTGACAGCAATCGTCATACTTTTTATTCTTAATGATGCTGGATCATCTTCCGATCATCTTTTCACTCAAAGGATACCGCAAATGCCGATCATCAATAGCCAGATCAAACCGTTTAAGGCAACCGCATATCATAATGGAAATTTCATTCTCGTCAACGAAGAATCGCTAAAAGGTAAGTGGTCGGTCATCGTGTTCTACCCGGCCGACTTCACGTTCGTGTGCCCAACCGAACTGGGCGACATAGCAGATCGCTATGCAGAATTCCAGAAGCTGGGCGTGGAAATCTATGGCGTGTCGACCGATACGCACTTCACGCATAAAGCATGGCACGACACTTCGAAAACTATCGCCAAGATCCAGTACCCGCTGGTCGGCGATCCGACGGCAACGCTGGCCCGCGCTTTCGAGGTGCTGATCGAAGAAGAGGGCGTGGCACTACGCGGCACTTTCGTGATTAACCCGGAAGGCGAAATCAAGATTGCCGAAATCCACGACAACGGCATCGGTCGTGACGCAGGCGAGCTGCTGCGCAAGGTACAGGCTGCCCAATACGTCGCAGCGCACCCGGGTGAAGTCTGCCCCGCCAAGTGGACGCCCGGCGCTGAAACACTGACCCCATCGCTGGATCTGATCGGCAAGATCTAAGTGTCATGGGCATGAAGGATATACGCGGGTGCTGTCAGGCACCCGATGATCATGCCGCTTGCTCATCCTACGTCTCCTCCCCTACGACGAAGGGAGTTGCTGCAAAATCTGGCGAGAGAGCCGGTGACGTTTACGCGCAACGGTCGCTGGCCAGCCTCCTATCAAGTCAGATTCCAGAGTAACTGCCTAATTTTTGCCAAGAAAATGCGCAAGGACATACGCAAGAGATGTGAGCCGAAGGC
This sequence comes from Burkholderia sp., assembly GCA_040954445.1. GTDB lineage: Bacteria > Pseudomonadota > Gammaproteobacteria > Burkholderiales > Burkholderiaceae > Burkholderia > Burkholderia gladioli_A. The sequence goes on from CP144362.1 coordinate 499,643, forward strand.
TCGCTACCGTGTCACGAATTGGGCGGTTTATAATGAAGGCCTGATCAATCGGGGGGACATAACAATATGGATAGATGAAGCCGTCCTTGCCAGAATACCCGATGCCATACCCACACGTGGTCGCCCGTGTCTATACGGCGATACGCCTGATTCAGGCATTACTTGGCGTGAAGTCCGTCTATCGACGGACGTTGCGCGCCCTGCAAGGTTTCACCCAAAGTCTGCGCGATCTGGCCTTCCCGAGCTTGCCTGTGCCGAATTACACCACGCTCTTTCGCCGGGCAAAAACGCTTGATGTCGAACTGCCGATCCTTCGTGACAATGAACCGATCCATCTGGTTGTCGAAAGCACCGGTCTGAAGGTTTATGGAGAAGGTGAATGGAAGGTGCGCCAGCACGGCTACTCGAAGCGGCGCACGTGGCGTAAAGTCCATCTCGCGCTCAACGCGAATACGGGTCAAGTGCATGCCGCGCTAATGACGAATCAGAATGTGGCTGACGGTGACGCTCTGGCCAAGTTGCTCGACCAGATTCCACGAAGAACAAATCGATGTCATCGGCGGTGATGGTGCCTACGACACCAAGCCATGCCATGCGGCCATTGCTGCACGCAGTGCTATTCCTTCGATTCCGCCACGCGAGGCTGCCGTTCATTGGCCAGCGGATATGCCCGGTGCGGCGTGGCGTAATAGCGCGGTTGATGCAATTGCCCGTGACGGTCGTCGAGAATGGCAGCAAGAAAGTGGCTACCACCGGCGATCGCTTGCCGAGAATGCGACGTATCGGTTCAAGACCCTCACCGGCAACTGTCTCTGGGCGCGTCACATCGACGCGCAGGCGACCGAGGTCTCCGTTCGCGTCGGCGTCATCAACCCGGCGTCATCAACCGTATGGTGGACCTCGCTCGTCCGCAATCCGTTCGTATCGCCTGAAATTATCCCGTCGATGCTATTGCGTCCTCACACTCGATTTATGCAATAACGCCATTCCAAGATAACGAATTGCGGATCAATAAATCGGCCTGGTCGCATCGCTCTCCCCGCACGCGATCTCGCGTAGGTTGGACGTCCTACCGCACATGGAATCCACACTTTCCCAGTCCCCCGGCAACCGCCTGTCGCAGTATTTCGCTCTGACCAAGCCGCGCGTCACCCAACTCGCGGTGTTTTGTGCCGTTATCGGGATGTTTCTCGCCACGCCGGGCATGGTGCCGCTGCGCGTGCTGATCGGCGGTACCGTTGGCATCTGGCTGTTGGCCGGCGCGGCATTCGCGATCAACTGCCTGGTCGAACAGCAGATCGACGCGAAGATGTACAGGACCGCCTGGCGCCCGTCGGCGCGCAGCGAGATCACCACGTCGCAGATCCTGGCCTTCTCGACAGTGCTGTACGCCGCGGGCACCTGGACGCTCTACACCTTCACAAATGCGATGACGATGTGGCTGACGATCGCCACCTTCTTCGGTTATGCAGTCATCTACACGTTGCTGCTCAAGCCCGCCACGCCACAGAACATCGTGATCGGCGGCGCCTCGGGCGCGATGCCGCCGGCGCTCGGCTGGTCCGCCGTGACGGGCAGCGTGCCCGGCGACGCCTGGATCCTGGTACTGATCATCTTTGTCTGGACCCCACCGCACTTCTGGGTGCTCGCGCTCTATCGCGTCAAGGACTACGAGAACTCGGGTCTGCCGATGCTTCCCGTCACGCATGGTTCGAAGTTCACGCGACTGCACATCCTCCTGTATACCGTAGTCCTATTCGCAGTGACGCTCATGCCCTTTATCTCGGGCATGAGCGGCGTGGTCTACCTGGCCAGCGCGGTGGTGCTCGGCGCGATCTTCCTCGCCTACGCCTGGAAGGTCTATGTTAATTATTCCGATGCGCTCGCGCGCCGCGCATTTCGCTACTCGATCGTCTATCTTTCCCTGCTGTTCGCCGCGTTATTAATAGACCACTATGCGCGTCCGCTGTTCGGCTTCTGAATCCGGCGTTGTTGCATGAATCGAGCGAGATCCGTTGACGTTTACGCGCAACGGTGGCGTGGCCAGCCTCCTATCAAGTCAGATTCCGAGTAACTGCCTAATTTTTGCCAAGAAAATGCGCAAGGACATACACAAGAAAGGTGAGCCGAAGGCACGCTACCGTGTCAGGAATTGGGCGGCCTATAATGAAGGCCTGATCAACCGGGGGAACGTAACAATATGGATAGATGAAGCCGTCCTTGCCAGAATACCCGATGCTATACCCACACGTGGTCGCCCGTATCTATACGGCGATACGCTGATTCAGGCATTACTTGGCGTGAAGACCGTCTATCGACTGACCTTGCGCGCCCTGCAAGGTTTCACCCAAAGTCTGGGCAATCTGGCCTTCCCGAGCTTGCCGGTGCCGAATTACACCACGCTCTGTCGCCGGGCAAAACGCTTGATGTCGAACTGCCGATCCTTCGCAACAACGAACCGATCCATCTGGTTGTCGACAGCACCGGTCTGAAGGTCTATGGCGAAGGTGTGCATGGAAGGTGCGCCAGCACGGCTACTCGAAGCGGCGCACGTGGCGTAAAGTCCATCTCGCGCTCAACGCGAATACGGGTCAAGTGCATGCCGCGCTAATGACGAATCAGAATGTGGCTGACGGTGACGCTCTGGCCAAGTTGCTCGACCAGATTCCACGCGAAGAACAAATCGATGTCATCGGCGATGATGGTGCCTACGACACCAAGCCATGCCATGCGGCCATTGCTGCACGCAGTGCTATTCCTTCGATTCCACCACGCGAGGGTGCCGTTCATTGTCCAGCGGATATGCCCGGTACGGCGTGGCGTAATGGCGCGGTTGATGCAATTGTCCGTGACGGTCGTCGAGAATAGAAGCAAGACAGTGGCTACCACCGGCAATCGCTTGCCGAGAATGCGATGTATCGGTTCAAGACCCTCACCGGCAACTGTTGCTGGGCGCGTCACATCGACTCGCAGGCGACCGAGGTCTCCGTTCGCGTCGGCGTCATCAACCGTATGGCGGACCTCGCTCGTCCGTAATCCGTTTGTATCGCCTGAAATTATGCCCGTCGATGCTATTGCGTCCTCACACTCGATTTATGCAACAACGCCGACATGAGGAACAATTTTCAAATTTAAAGATCACTAATTTTTAATTAAAAGTGTTACCGGTCGTTCCAGCCGTCTCGGTAGTCGGCATCGTATTCAGTGCGTTTTTGTGCGGCGTCGATGACCGGTTCCACGCCTAGCCCTTTTGAGAAAAGTATTTAACGCGTTCCTGTTCGACCTCGGCCAAGAAACGATTGAGCATGTCTTGTGGCGCACACACAGACGCTTTCACCCATTCAGGCGGAACAAGAAGATTTTCCAAATACACGGCATAGATCCTCTTTTTGATCTCAAGAGCTTGTTGCTTGCTCATGCCGGACTGTTCAGCAGCTTCCGTTACGCCACGCCCTTCTACTATGATTTCGCGCGCAACTTGCAGGCTACGTTCCATCATTTTTTTCTTGCTAGCGATTTGCTCAAACTCATCGCCGGTCAGGCGAAAGTTCGCAAGTGTCTGGAACTGCATAGATAACCTCGATCAGTACACGTAAACATATATAAGCCGCCGTGGAGTTGTGCACTCGGACTTTTCCAGCTCAAGCAGTCCATGGCGAGTGCGGAACAGCTCTGTTTGTGCATGCACACTGCTTTGCAGTGCATCACCTAAGGCGACGATTACATCTGGGCGCTGTTGCAGCATCTTCGAGAGAGCACCGACGTCGGCGCACAGCGTTTCCGTCTGCGGAGACGCGAACACGCCGAGTTGCGCCGCTTCGGGGTCTAGCTGTGCGGGCGCGGGCGTAACAGGCTTTTCATGGTCGAATATGCCCTGTTGGTGCGAGTTCACTTCCTGCGTTTCAGGCTCAAGTTCTCGCATGCGAGAACCTTTCTTCTTGCCGATCGGCTTTGCAGTCTTGCAACTTCTCGCGCACCGCCTTGGGCGACCGCCGGGTCGGCCTTCTCAAGCTGATGCAGGTCATTGACGACCGTAATGCCGGCGGTTATGCCTGACGCGACGTCTTGACTTGCGTGAGCGTTCGTTTCTACGACTTCAAGAAACTTGATACGCTCTGCCACCCAATTGATGCCATTTCCACTCGATGCGCTCACCCGGAAAAGCGGCTGCCGAACCCTGCTTCTGGATTTTTGACAGCTTGCTGATCTTGTTTCCGAATACACTCATAATCGGGAGTCCCTTAGTTCAGGCCAAGACGGGCCAAGACTGCGTCGCATGCCTGGCGCATTTCTTTCGCTGCCGCTCGCTGATTGCCACTGCGCGCGTGGTGCCACACCGCGCGCCCTTGGGCCAGCGCCGTCGCCACACAAGCTCTGGCAATGATCGTCTCGTCAAAGATCAGTTCGCCGTAGGCTTCGCGTAGCTCGGGCAGTGCTTCGACCTCATTTACCGACTTGCTGTTGAGCATATTCGGCAGAAAGCCAAGATGACGAAGCTCTGGGTTGTATTGCGATTTCACGCAGGCAATCGTAGCTTGCAACTTCGGCATACGTGCAAACGAGAACGGCGAGATATTGAACGGCGACACGATGGCATGCGATGCTGCGAGCGCGCCAAGCATGCGGCGTTGCAAATTCGGCGGAGTGTCGATGATGCAAAGGTCGTAGTCGCCGGCCAGCTCGGCAAGCGAGACGCGAGGTTGCTCGATGACTGCGAGCGGCATCTCGTCCACGTCGAGCACATCGACGTTAGCCTCGATCAGTGCGATATGCTCGTGGACTTGGCGCGGTCGGCGACCGTTGATCTTGCCTGTGAACAGGTGGCTCGCTTTCAGATAGTCGGTGTCGTCGTCTTCCTCGATTTCTACGAATACCTCGGAAATGTCGCCCTCGTCAATGTCTGCAAGCAGCACACGGTAGCCACGTTCGGCCGCGCGAAACGCAAGATGTACGCTGAACGTGCTTTTTCCGACACCGCCTTTCTGATTGCCAACCGTCAAGGTCAGCATGAGACCTCCCACCAGCTTGTTAAGTGCTTGATTTTCTTGCATAGATAATCAGCCTCACAAAATCGTGTTGCACATTAGAAGTAGTGTTTAATATTGTGTTATTAGTATAATATACCGTCAACACGTCGTAATTACTAAATTTCTCGCATGCGAGAACGGCTGGATGCGCCGCGTTCGAGACGGTGGGGGCGTCCGTGGCTCTAGCCTGGAAAAAGGGGATGTCGTTATCCACAGGCCGCCGTTGTGACGGCCTATGGATAACGACAGCGTGCGTGCCCCTCTGCCTCTTGCTGGCCGGGCGCTTCCACTGTTGCGCGCGTCTCGAATACAGCTAGGTCGTGCACTTTTCGCGTTTCAGCAAATTTATAAAAACATGGCTTGGAAAGCGCAGTGTGGGCAACAGTCCGCTTCCGGGCTGGTACACGTAGCGCACTGTCCATAAATCCATGGCCCTTACTACTTGTAGTAGTGATCCGCAATTCGTGATCAATAAAAATACCGGAAGATCACTCTCCTTTCCGGAACTGAACCACGCCTGCAAAGCCTTCCTGGATAAAGCTTGTGACCGATTTCACGTAGATATTGATAATGAATACGTCATCTTGAATAAAGCAGCATAGCGAATCGGTTTGTGCATAAAATAAAGAGCGACACGCTTTGGTGATTTCTGGAGACGACGCAGATGGCTGATAACGGCTTTCTTGAGATGCTCCTTGGCTCGTGCTCCGGAGCCTGTTCCGTCACGTTCGCTTTCAAATCCGCGTGGCGTTGTTGCATAAATCTCGTGAGAGCCGTTGACGTTTACGCGCAACGGTCGCGGGGCCAGACCCCTATCAAGTCAGATTCCAGAGTAATCTGCCTAATTTTTCCAAGAAAATACGCAAGGACGTACACAAGAAAGGTGAGCCGAAGGCACACTACCGTGTCAGGAATTGGGCGACCTATAATGCAGGCCTGATCAACCGGGGGAACGTAACAATATGGATAGATGAAGCCGTCCTTGCCAGAATACCCGATGCCATACCCGCACGTGGTCGCCCGTGTCTATACGGCGATACGCTGATTCAGGCATTACTTGGCGTGAAGACCGTCTATCGACTGACGTTGCGCGCCCTGCAAGGTTTCACCCAAAGTCTGCGCGATCTGGCCTTCCCGAGCTTGCGGGTGCCGAATTACACCACGCTCTGTCGCCGGGGAAAAACGCTTGATGTCAAACTGCCGATCCTTCGTGACAATGAACCGATCCATCTGGTTGTCGACAGCACCGGTCTGAAGGTCTATGGAGAAGGTGAATGGAAGGTGCGCCAGCACGGCTACTCGAAGCGGCGCACGTGGCGTAAAGTCCATCTCGCGCTCAACGCCAATACGGGTCAAGTGCATGCCGCGCTAATGACGCATCAGAATGTGGCTGACGGTGACGCTCTGGCCAAGTTGCTCGACCAAATTCCACGCGACAAACAGATCGATGTCATCGGCGGTGATGGTGCCTACGACACCAAGCCATGCCATGCGGCCATTGCTGCACGCAGTGCTATTCCTGCGATTCCGCCACGCCAGGGTGCCGCTCATTGGCCAGCGGATATGCCCGGTGCGGCGTGGCGTAATGGCGCGGTTGATGCAATTGCCCGTGGCGGTCGTCGAGAATGGAAGCAACACAGTGGCTACCACCGGCGATCGCTTGCCGAGAATGCGATGTATCGGTTCAAGAACCCTCACCGGCAACTTTCTCTGGGCGCTTCACATCGCCTCGCAGGCGGTCGAGGTCTCCGTTCGCGTCGGAGTCATCAACCGTATGGCGGACGAGCGAGGTCCGCCACCCGTTCGTATCGCCTGAAATTATGCCCATCGATGCCATGGCGTCCTCTCGCTCGATTTATACAACAACTTATGCAACAACGCTGCTAGAAGCATCTTCTGAAACGCGGCACGACGAATCGTCCGCCACGTCTTCCCGGGCTGGTGCCAGCCATCCCTTTGCCACGCCGAGCCGCAAGCGGGTCAATGAACTCGACGCAATCTTCTGCGATGGCGGCTTACTTGCCCGCATGTTCGACGGCTACCGCCCGCGGGCGTCGCAGATCGATATGGCGCACGCGGTGGCCTCCGTGATGGAGGCATCGGCGCGCAAGCGCACAGCCCACAAGCTTCAGGCTGGCGAGGCAGCACCTGCCTGCGACCAAATACGCGGCGACAACGCCGCCGAAGAAGACGGTTCCGATAATACCCTGATCGTCGAGGCCGGCACCGGCACCGGAAAGACTTACGCCTACCTCGTGCCGGCCATGCTATGGGGCGGCAAGGTGATCGTCTCGACCGGCACCAAGCATCTCCAGGACCAGCTATTCCAGCGCGACATCCCGACCGTGCGCGGCGCGCTTGCTGTGCCAGTCACAATCGCGATGCTCAAGGGCCGTTCCAACTATCTCTGCCATTACTACCTGAAGCGCACTGTCGACAATGGCCGTCTGCCGACACGGCAGGACACTGCCCATCTGCAGGAGATCGTCAGTTTCGCCAAGTTCACGCGCAGCGGTGACAAGGCCGAACTGGCCAGCGTGCCCGAGACGGCACCGGTCTGGTCGATGGTCACCTCGACGCGCGACAACTGCCTCGGCCAAGACTGCCCGCACTACAAGGAATGCTTCGTGATGCAGGCACGCCGCGAGGCGCAGAAGGCCGACGTGGTGGTGGTGAACCACCACCTGTTCTTCGCCGATATCATGCTGCGCGATACCGGCATGGCCGAGCTGCTGCCGAGCTCGAACACCATCATTTTCGACGAGGCGCACCAGTTGCCGGAAACGGCCACGTTGTTTTTCGGCGAGACGCTGTCTACCGCGCAGATGCTCGAGCTCGCACGCGACACCGTGGTCCAGGGCCTGGCGCATGCACGAGACGCGGTCGAGTGGGTCAAGCTCGGTGCCAGGCTGGAGAGCGTGGCACGCAACGTGCGCCTCGTGTTCGCCGATGGCGGCATCGTGCGCGTCTCGTTGGCGCAGCTCGGCGAGGACCATCCGCTATTCGCCGCGCTCGGCGATGTCGATGCTGCTCTCGAGGCGCTCACCTCGGCGTTGGCCGGGCAGGCCGAGCGCGCCGAATCGCTGGGTGCCTGCCTGCGCCGCGCGCGCGAGCTGAAGGGCATCCTAGCAGGCTGGCTCACCCCCGATGCGGCGGTGGCCAGCATGACGAAAACCGTGAAGGAAGGGACGGCGGTCGGCAAGGCAACCGAGGCAAAGCGCGACGATCCCGACGAGAAGGTGCACTGGGTAGAGGTGTTCTCGCAGACGGTGCAGCTGCACGAAACGCCTCTGTCGGTCGCGCCGATCTTCGCCAAGCAGCGAGCCGGCATGCCGCGCGCCTGGATCTTCACTTCGGCGACGCTATCAGTGCGTGGCGACTTCACCCACTACGCCGTGCAGATGGGGTTGAGCTCCCGTCGCTCAATGACGCTGCCCAGCCCCTTCGACTACCCTGCGCAGGGCCTGCTCTATGTACCGCGCGACCTGCCGCAGCCATCCTCCCCGATGTTCACCGATGCGGTGTTCAATGCGGCACTGCCTGCCATCGAGGCTTCGGGTGGCGGTGTGTTCATGCTTTGCACCACCTTGCGAGCAGTCGCCCGGATCGCTTCCAAGCTGCGCGAGACCATCGAGGCGTGCGGCTGGAACATGCCGCTGCTAGTGCAGGGCGACGCGAGCTGCACCGAATTGCTGGACCGCTTCCGCGCTTACGGCAATGCGATCTTGGTCGGCAGCCAGAGCTTCTGGGAAGGCGTAGACGTGCGCGGCGACGCGCTGTCGCTGGTGGTGATCGACAAGCTGCCGTTCGCGCCGCCCGACGATCCGGTGCTGGCCGCGCGGCTCGATGCGCTGACCAAGAAAGGCTTAAGCCCGTTCGCCATGCACCAGTTGCCGCAGGCGGTGATTATGCTGAAGCAAGGTGCGGGGCGCCTGATCCGCGCCGAGACCGACCGCGGCGTGCTGATGATCTGCGATACGCGGCTGGTCGACAAGTCTTATGGCCGGCTCATCTGGCAAAGTCTACCGCCCTTCAGGCGCACCCGAGAGATCGAGGTGGTGCGCGAGTTCTTCGAGGAAGGTGGATGCGGAATTCATGCCTGAACGCGCTTCGGCAGGGCCGGGCCCATTCCCAAGTGACACACAACAAAGTCACACCGCCGCCGAGGCCGGATAATCTCCCGGTCAGGGCCATGGGAAACATGATTGTATGACGGGAAAGCCTTTGAGCGAAAACGAACGGTTGTACATCGAGAAATGCATGGACAAGGGGCTACACAAGCCGACATCACCAGAGAATTGTAAGTGTCGCCCCGCACCCTCAGCCGTGAGGTACGCAGGAATACTGACCCCGAGTTCCAAGGCCTGTACTCGTTTAGACGTTCCGCTACCCTGACCCAACATCAGCGAGGTCAGCGGGCCTCGTCAGCTAAAGCTTTTCGCTAGATTAAGCCTTGTTGGGCGTTGTTGCATAAATCGAGCGAGATCCGTTGACGTTTACGCGCAACGGTCGCTGGGCCAGCCTCCTATCAAGTCAGATTCCAGAGTAACTGCCTAATTTTTGCCAAGAAAATGCGCAAGGACATACACAAGAAAGGTGAGCCGAAGGCACGCTACCGTGTCAGGAATTGGGCGGCCTATAATGAAGGCCTGATCAACCGGGGGAACGGAACATAACAATATGGATAGATGAAGCCGTCCTTGCCAGAATATCCGATGCCATACCCACACGTGGTCGCCCGTGTCGGCGTTGTTGGGCGTTGTTGCATAAATCGAGCGAGATCCGTTGACGTTTACGCGCAACGGTCGCGGGGCCAGCCTCCTATCAAGTCAGATTCCAGAGTAACTGCCTAATTTTTGCCAAGAAAATGCGCAAGGACATACACAAGAAAGGTGAGCCGAAGGCACGCTACCGTGTCAGGAATTGGGCAGCCTATAATGAAGGCCTGATCAGCCGGGGGAACGTAACAATATGGATAGATGAAGCCGTCCTTGCCAGAATGCCCGATGCCATACCCACACGTGGTCGCCCGTGTGTATACGGCGATACGCTGATTCAGGCATTACTTGGCGTGAAGACCGTCTATCGACTCACCTTGCGCGCCCTGCAAGGTTTCACCCAAAGTCTGCGCGATTTGGCCTTCCCGAGCTTGCCGGTGCCGAATTACACCACGCTCTGTCGCCGGGCAAAAACGCTTGATGTCGAACTGCCGATCCTTCGTGACAATGAACCGATCCATCTGGTTGTCGACAGCACCGGTCTGAAGGTCTATGGAGAAGGTGAATGGAAGGTGCGCCAGCACGGCTACTCGAAGCGGCGCACGTGGCGTAAAGTCCATCTCGCGCTCAACGCGAATACAGGTCAAGTGCATGCAGCGCTAATGACGAATCAGAATGTGGCTGACGGTGACGCTCTGGCCAAGTTGCTCGACCAGATTCCACGCGAAGAACAAATCGATGTCATCGTCGGTGACGGTGCCTACGACACCAAGCCATGCCATGCGGCCATTGCTGCACGCAGTGCTATTCCTTCGATTCCGCCACGCGAGGGTGCCGCTCATTGGCCAGCGGATATGCCCGGTGCGGCGTGGCGTAATGGCGCGGTTGATGCAATTGCCCGTGACGGTCGTCGAGAATGGAAGCAACACAGTGGCTACCACCGGCGATCGCTTGCCGAGAATGCGATGTATCGGTTCAAGACCCTCACCGGCCACTGTCTCTGGGCGCGTCACATCGCCGCGCAAGCGACCGAGGTCTCCGTTCGCGTCGGCGTCATCAACCGCATGGCGGACCTCGCTCGTCCGCAATCCGTTCGTATCGCCTGAATTATGCCCGTCCGATGCCATTGCGTCCTCGCGCTCGATTTATGCAACAACGCCGGTCTATGGAGAAGGTGAATGGAAGGAGGTGCGCCAGCACGCCTACTCGCAGCGGCGCAGGTGGCGTAAAGTCCATCTCGCGCTCAACGCGAATATGGGTCAAGTGCATGCCGCGCTAATGACGAATCAGAATGTGGCTGACGGTGACGCTCTGGCCAAGTTGCTCGACCAGATTCCACGCGAAGAACAAATCGATGTCATCGGCGGTGATGGTGCCTACGACACAAAGCCATGCCATGCGGCCATTGCTGCACGCAGTGCTATTCCTTCGATTCCGCCACGCGAGGGTGCCGTTCATTGGCCAGCGGATATGCCCGGTGCGGCGTGGCGTAATGGCGCGGTTGATGCAATTGCCCCTGACGGTCGTCGAGAATGGAAGCAACACAGTGGCTACCACCGGCGATCGCTTGCCGAGAATTATCGGTTCAAGACCCTCACCGGCAACTGTCTCTGGGCGCGTCACATCGCCTCGCAGGCGACCGAGGTCTCCGTTCGCGTCGGCGTCATCAACCGTATGGCGGACCTCGCTCGTCCGCAATCCGTTCGTATCGCCTGAATTATGCCCGTCCGATGCCATTGCGTCCTCGCGCTCGATTTATGCAACAACGCCGGTCTATGGAGAAGGTGAATGGAAGGAGGTGCGCCAGCACGCCTACTCGCAGCGGCGCAGGTGGCGTAAAGTCCATCTCGCGCTCAACGCGAATATGGGTCAAGTGCATGCCGCGCTAATGACGAATCAGAATGTGGCTGACGGTGACGCTCTGGCCAAGTTGCTCGACCAGATTCCACGCGAAGAACAAATCGATGTCATCGGCGGTGATGGTGCCTACGACACAAAGCCATGCCATGCGGCCATTGCTGCACGCAGTGCTATTCCTTCGATTCCGCCACGCGAGGGTGCCGTTCATTGGCCAGCGGATATGCCCGGTGCGGCGTGGCGTAATGGCGCGGTTGATGCAATTGCCCCTGACGGTCGTCGAGAATGGAAGCAACACAGTGGCTACCACCGGCGATCGCTTGCCGAGAATTATCGGTTCAAGACCCTCACCGGCAACTGTCTCTGGGCGCGTCACATCGCCTCGCAGGCGACCGAGGTCTCCGTTCGCGTCGGCGTCATCAACCGTATGGCGGACCTCGCTCGTCCGCAATCCGTTCGTATCGCCTGAAATTATCCCGTCGATGCTATTGCGTCCTCACACTCGATTTATGCAACAACGCCTCCGTCGATGCTCTTGCGTCTTCACGCTCGATTTATACAACAACGTTGGCCTGGGCGATGGCATGACTTTGTTGCGTTTTACTTGGGTAATGGACCTCTCAGACTCCAGTGTAGATATTTATTTATCAGAAATTCGTGATCTTGAAATTAGAAATTTGTTTCTCATGTGAGAGGCATGGAAAATGAGACATGAGGGACGATTTTCAAATTTCAAGATCACGAATTGTGGATAAATCATGCGTTTTACCTCAAATCTGTGTCTAGAAAAACCGGAGCCGCCGAATCCAAGCTCCCATTGCCTGCCAACATGAATCATCTAACCAAAATCCTGCCACTGGAGAATGTCTTCGTCGACCTCGACGTCACCAGCAAGAAACGCGTGTTCGAAGAAGCTGGCCTAATTTTCGAGAATCAGAACGGCATCTCGCGGAGCATCGTCACCGACAACCTGTTCGCGCGCGAGCATCTCGGCTCGACAGGTCTCGGCGCAGGTGTCGCCATTCCGCATGGCCGCATCAAGGGCCTCAAGCATCCGCTAGCCAGCTTCGTCCGCCTCGCTGAGGCGATCCCCTTCGAAGCCCCGGACTGCCAGCCCGTCTCGCTGCTTATTTTCTTACTGGTACCTGAACAGGCTACCCAGCAGCACCTCGAAATCCTGTCCGAAATCGCGCAACTGCTGTCCGATCCAGACGCACGCGAACACCTGCATACCGAACTGGATCGCCACGAGTTGCATCGGCTCCTCACTCAATGGCAACCTTGAGCTAATTCGAGCGGAAGCTGCTCCATGACGGGCGGAGGTGCCACCTCGCCCCACACAGCCGGGCCCGGTGCCGCGGTGCTGCCGCCTAGCATGGCGTTGTTGCATAAATCGAGCGAGAGCCGTTGCGCGTAAACGTCAATGGCTCTCGCTCGATTTATGCAACAACGCCAAGATTACCCTAATTTCTTAGCTGAAGAGTCGCGATGACGCTTCGGCATCCACCGGTGCGTCACGATGCCTCACAATCACGTTCGCATGTTGCGATAGACGCGCGGCGAGCGTCTCCGCAATGAATACCGAGCGATGCTGGCCTCCCGTACAGCCAATCGCCACCGTCAAATAGCTGCAGTTGTCGTCGCGGAAATGCGGCAGCCATTTGACGAGGAATCTTTCGATGTCGTCGATCATCTGGTGGACGATCGGCAGCGCATCGAAGAAAGCGATGACAGGCTGGTCAAGCCCGGTCAGCGGTCGCAGCTCGCTGTCGTAATACGGATTCGGCAGCGCACGCACGTCGAACATGAAGTCAGCGTCGAGCGGCACGCCGCGCTTGAAACCGAAGGATTCGAACATCAGCAGCAGGTCGTCGTTCTGCTGCTCGATGAAGCGTTTTACCCAAGTGCGCAGCACGTTGGCGCGTAGGTTGCTGGTGTCGATCTCCTGGCCGAAGCCGGCCAGCGGCGCGACCAGCTCGCGTTCGCGCTCGATCGCTTCCTCCAGCGAGGACAGCAGGCCGATATCGGCGTCATAGGAAGGCGAGCCCGACAGAGGGTGGCGACGACGAGTTTCAGAAAAGCGCTGGATCAGCGCCTGGGTGCTGGCATTGAAGAAGAGTACGCGCACGCCGTGATGCTGCGACAGCTCGCGGATCAGGCCGGGTATCTGGTCGAGCGAACCGCTCGTGCGCGCGTCGATTGCCACCGCCAGGCGGTGCTGGCCTTCGTCGGCGATATAGCGGACGAGTTCGGGCAGCACGCGCGGCGGGAGATTGTCGACGCAGTAATAGCCAGAGTCCTCGAGCGCGTTGAGCGCGACCGACTTTCCGGAGCCAGAGATGCCGGTGATGAGGATGATGCGCATGGGAGGATTAGAATCCAGGCGGTTCATCATATCACCAGCTTCTTCTCGCCCTTGTATGGCGTTGTGAGGCGTTGTTGCATAAATCGAGCGCGAGGACGCAATGGCATCGGACGGGCATAATTCAGGCGATACGAACGGATTGCGGACGAGCGAGGTCCGCCATGCGGTTGATGACGCCGACGCGAACGGAGACCTCGGTCGCTTGCGCGGCGATGTGACGCGCCCAGAGACAGTGGCCGGTGAGGGTCTTGAACCGATACATCGCATTCTCGGCAAGCGATCGCCGGTGGTAGCCACTGTGTTGCTTCCATTCTCGACGACCGTCACGGGCAATTGCATCAACCGCGCCATTACGCCACGCCGCACCGGGCATATCCGCTGGCCAATGAGCGGCACCCTCGCGTGGCGGAATCGAAGGAATAGCACTGCGTGCAGCAATGGCCGCATGGCATGGCTTGGTGTCGTAGGCACCGTCACCGCCGATGACATCGATTTGTTCTTCGCGTGGAATCTGGTCGAGCAACTTGGCCAGAGCGTCACCGTCAGCCACATTCTGATTCGTCATTAGCGCGGCATGCACTTGACCTATATTCGCGTTGAGCGCGAGATGGACTTTACGCCACGTGCGCCGCTTCGAGTAGCCGTGCTGGCGCACCTTCCATTCACCTTCTCCATAGACCTTCAGACCGGTGCTGTCGACAACCAGATGGATCGGTTCATTGTCACGAAGGATCGGCAGTTCGACATCAAGCGTTTTTGCCCGGCGACAGAGCGTGGTGTAATTCGGCACCGGCAAGCTCGGGAAGGCCAAATCGCGCAGACTTTGGGTGAAACCTTGCAGGGCGCGCAAGGTCAGTCGATAGACGGTCTTCACGCCAAGTAATGCCTGAATCAGCGTATCGCCGTATACACACGGGCGACCACGTGTGGGTATGGCATCGGGCATTCTGGCAAGGACGGCTTCATCTATCCATATTGTTACGTTCCCCCGGCTGATCAGGCCTTCATTATAGGCTGCCCAATTCCTGACACGGTAGCGTGCCTTCGGCTCACCTTTCTTGTGTATGTCCTTGCGCATTTTCTTGGCAAAAATTAGGCAGTTACTCTGGAATCTGACTTGATAGGAGGCTAGCCCCGCGACCGTTGCGCGTAAACGTCAACGGATCTCGCTCGATTTATGCAACAACGCCCGTTGTGACATAAATCGAGCGTGAGGACGCAATGGCACCGACGGACATATTGATCCGCAATGCTTGATCAATAATTTCAGGCGATACGAACGGATCAATAATCAACGTGCGCCAGTGAGGCTGGACCTACGACGAGATTGCCGGGCATACGAACCTGTCGCTCACCGGCGTGTTCGATATTTGCAAACGCAACGCCAGCGAAGGTCCGGATGGATTGCATGACAAGCCGAGCGGCGGAGCAGTGAACCCACACCGTGCCCTGAGTGAGCAGCAGGCAGTGGAAATTTGCGCGCTGTTGCGCGATCAGATGCTGGAGCAGTTGAAGATGTCATTCGCGTTGTGGACGCGACATGCCGTGCGGGAGTTGATCCGGAAGCGATGCCGTTTGACGCTGACACTGCAAGGTGTCGTCTTGTATCTGGCGTGCTGGGGTTTCACGCCGAAAAGCCGATGAAACGGGCCTATGAGCAGCGACCGGAAGCGGTCCAGGCATAACTGAATGAGACGCTCCAGGCCATAGCCGAAGGCGCGGAGATCCAGTGGGAGGCGACGAAACGAGGCTGCGCTCCGACGATGTGCGAGGCCGCTCCTACGGCGCAGATTGGCAAGACGCCCGAGCGACTCGTGGCGCGTCTACGCGAAGGCCTGTCGGTGATGTTGACGGTGACGAACCGTGGCCAGGTGCGCTGGAAAGTCTGCGAGGGCGCGATGAATGCCGACATCCTGCTCGATTTCCTGAAGCGACGGATCAATAAAGACATGCGTAGCAAGAAGGTGTTTTTATTCTCGACAAGGTGTTGTACTTCAAATTTGAGGCGCCCCTAGATTGAAGCTCATAGGGTTGTTACAATAACCCCACTTAAGTGGGGTAGCTAAATTAAGCGGGTGTGGCTAAAATTGGTAGAAGCGACGGATTTAGGTTCCGTTTCCGCAAGGAGTGTCGGTTCGAGTCCGACCACCCGCACCAACAATATTGATCAGAAATTCGTGATCTTGAAATTAATAAATCGACTCTCATGTGATGGGCACAGAAAAATGAGACATGAGGGGCGTTGTTGCATAAATCGAACGTGAGGACGCCATGGCATCGGACGGGCATAATTCAGGCGATACGAACGGATTGCGGACGAGCGAGGTCCGCCATGCGGTTGATGACGCCGACGCGAACGGCGACCTCGGTCGCCTGCGCGGCGATGTGACGCGCCCAGAGACAGTGGCCGGTGAGGGTCTTGAACCGATACATCGCATTCTCGGCAAGCGATCTCCGGTGGTAGCCACTGTGTTGCTTCCATTCTCGACGACCGTCACGGGCAATTGCATCAACCGCGCCATTACGCCACGCCGCACCGCGGGCATATCCGCTGGCCAATGAGCGGCACCCTCGCGTGGCGGAATCGAAGGAATAGCACTGCATGCAGCAATGGCCGCATGGCATGGCTTGGTGTCGTAGGCACCATCACCGCCGATGACATCGATTTGTTCTTCGCGTGGAATCTGGTCGAGCAACTTGGCCAGAGCATCACCGTCAGCCACATTCTGATTCGTCATTAGCGCGGCATGCACTTGACCTGTATTCGCGTTGAGCGCGAGATGGACTTTACGCCACGTGCGCCGCTTCGAGTAGCCGTGCTGGCGCACCTTCCATTCACCTTCTCCATAGACCTTCAGACCGGTGCTGTCGACAACCAGATGGATCGGTTCATTGTCACGAAGGATCGGCAGTTCGACATCAAGCGTTTTTGCCCGGCGACAGAGCGTGGTGTAATTCGGCACCGGCAAGCTCGGGAAGGCTAGATCGCGCAGACTTTGGGTGAAACCTTGCAGGACGCATAACGTCCTTCAATAGACGGACTTCACGCCAAGTAATACCTGAATCAGCGTATCGCCGTATAGACGCGGGCGACCACGCGTGGGTATGGCGTCGGGTATTCTGGCAAGGACGGCTTCATCTATCCATATCGTCACGTTCTCCAGTTTGATCAGGCCTGCATTATAAGGCCGACCAATTCCTGACACGGTAGTGTGCCTTCGGCTCACCTGTCTTGTGTATATCCTGGCGCATTTTCTTGGCAAAATTAGGCAGTTACTCTGGAATCTGATTTGATAGGAGGCTGGCCCCGCGACCGTTGCGCGTAAACGTCAACGGATCTCGCTCGATTTATGCAACAATGCCCTTACAAATATCGAACACGCCCGTGCACGACAGGTTCGTATGCTCGGCAATTTCGTCGTAGATCCAGCCGCGCGTGCGCAGGTTGATCACCTGACGTTGCCGCTCTTCACGTGCAGCACGAGGAAGCGATCTCATGTCTCGTTTTCCATCTTCCTCACATGAAGGTCGATTTTCAAATTTCAAGATTGAGAATTTCGGAGCAATAACGCCTCGCCGCGTAGCGGCTTACCGCAGGAATGGGCCGTTAGCTCAATGGAAGCCGCGAGCGTGGCCTCGACGATCTGATCGGGCACCGCGGTGATGGTCGCTGTTCCGAGCCCGTCGAGCACAATGAACTTGATCGCGCCGGCCTCGGCCTTCTTGTCGACCTGCATCAGCTCGATATAGCGGGCGGTACCTAGGTTGGGCACACGCACCGGAAGGTGGGCGGCCGCGATCACCTGGTCTAGGCGCCGGCGGGTGGCATCGTCGAGCCGGCCCAAGCGCACCGATAGGTCCGCCGCCATCACCATCCCACAGCCGACAGCCTCACCGTGTAGCCACTCGCCGTAGCCCAGGCCGGCCTCGATCGCGTGGCCGAAGGTATGCCCGAAATTGAGGATCGAGCGCAGTCCGCCCTCGTGCTCGTCGGCGGCCACCACGCTGGCCTTGATCTCGCACGAGCGCTTGACCGCCACAGTCAGCGCGGTCGGTTCACGGCGGTTAAGCGCTTCGATGTTGGCCTCAATCCAGTAAAAGAAGGTGGCGTCGGCGATCGCGCCGGCCTTGATTACCTCAGCGATGCCGGCCGCCAGCTCGCGCTCCGGCAGTGTGTGCAGCGCGCAGATGTCGGCGATCACAGCCTGCGGCTGATAGAACGCGCCGATCATGTTCTTGCCGAGCGGGTGGTTGATACCGGTCTTGCCACCGACCGAAGAATCGACCTGAGAGAGCAGCGTGGTGGGCACCTGGATGAAGGGTACGCCGCGCATATAGCAGGCTGCCACGAAGCCGGTTATGTCGCCTACCACGCCGCCGCCCAGGGCAATGAGGGTGGTCTTACGGTCGGCACGAGAGTCGAGTAGCGCGTCGAAGATCAAGTTCAGCGTTTCCCAGTGCTTGTAAGACTCGCCGTCGGGAAGCACGACCGTGTTGATCTGCTTGCTGAGCGGGATGAGCGCGGCGCGCAATACCTCTCCATAGAGAGGCTCGACGGTGGTGTTGGTCACGATGGTGACGGACTTTCCCTTGATATGCTGGGCAAACAGCTCGGTGTAGCCGATCAGGTTATCGCCAATATAAATTGGGTAGGCGCGATCGCCTAAGTCAACATTGATGATAATCATAGTTGTAGCGGCTTGGCGACGATGCCTGCCAGCTCGAGCTGCATTAGCACCATGTTGACGAGGCCGTTGACGGACGGTCGGCCAGTTTCGATCACGAAGTGCGCGCATTCGCGATAGAGCGGATCGCGTGTCTCGTAGAGCGCCTCGAGCCGAGCCTTGGGATCTTCCGTCTGCAGCAACGGGCGGTTTTTCTTGTCCGTGTGGGTACGCAGCCAGAGATCGTGTGGATTGGCGCGCAGGTAGACGACGATGCCGCGCGATCGCAGGGCATCGCGATTTTCTGGACGGATCACCGCGCCGCCGCCGGTGGCTAGTACGACATTACCGCGACGCGTCAGCTCGTCGATCATCTGTCCCTCGCGATTACGGAAACCCGTCTCGCCCTCAAGTTCGAAGATGACCAGGAGGCGCGTACCAGTGCGGGCCTCGATTTCTTGGTCAGAATCAAAAAACGGCCTGTCGAGACGGCGTGCGACCGCACGACCCACGGTGGTTTTACCTGCTCCCATGAGTCCGACGAAAAATACGCTTGCGTGTGGGTCTCGTGCTTGCAACAGCTTCCTCTGCCTTAATCTCTTCGGGTGGATGCCCCGTCCATTGGGATGGCGTTGTTGCATAAATCGAGCGTGAGGAAGCAATGGAGCGGATTGCGGACCTCGCTCGTCCGCAATCCGTTCATATCGCCTGAAGTTATTGATCCGAAATTCGTGATCAATATGCCCGTCGATACCATTGCGTCCTCGCGCTTGATTTATGCAACAACGCCATTTCAAGATAACGAATTGGTTTATGCATGAAATAGCGAGCGACACGTTGTGGTAATTTCTGGAGACGATGTAGATAACTGGTGACCGCTTTTTTGAGATATCCATTGGACCGTGCCGGAACCTGTTCCGTCAGGTTCGCCTTCAGGCGCAGAATTGAGCATCTCGTCTGGATTTAGTTCCGGGCTGTACGACGGCAGGTAGAATACTTCGATCTCGTCGACGTGCTCGGAGAACCACGCCGTGACCGGCTTGGCGTGATGAACTTTCAGGCATTGTTGGGCGTTGCTGCATAAATCGAGCGAGATCCGCTGACGTTTACGCGCAACGGTCACGGGGCCAGCCTCCTGTTATTGATTGAGAATTTCGGATCAATATCAAGTCAGATTCCAGAGTCACTGGGTGTTGTTGCATAAATCGAGTGTGAGGACGCAATAGCATCGATGGGCATAATTTCAGGCGATACGAACGGATTGCGGACGAGCGAGGTCCACCATACGGTTGATGGACGCCGACGCGAACGGCGACCTCGGTCGCCTGCGAGGCGATGTGACGCGCCCAGAGACAGTTGCCGGTGAGGGTCTTGAACCGATACATCGCATTTTCGGCAAGCGATCGCCGGTGGCAGCCACTGTGTTGCTTCCATTCTCGACGACCGTCACGGGCAATTGCATCAACCGCGCCATTACGCCACGCCGCACCGGGCATATCTGCTGCCAATGAGCAGCACCCTCGCGTGGCGGAATCGAAGGAATAACACTGCGTGCAGCAATGGCCGCATGGCATGGCTTGGTGTCGTAGGCACCGTCACCGCCGATGACATCGATTTGTTCTTCGCGTGGAATCTGGTCGAGCAACTTGGCCAGAGCGTCACCGTCAGCCACAGTCTGATTCGTTATTAGCGACGGCATGCACTGGACCCGTATTTGCGTTGAGCGCGAGATGGACTTTACGCCAGGTGCGCCGCTTCGAGTAGCCGTGCTGGCGCACCTTCCATTCACCTTCTCCATAGACCTTCAGACTGGTGCTGTTGACAACCAGATGGATCGGTTCGTTGTCGCGAAGGATCGGCAGTTCGACATCAAGCGTTTTTGCCCGGCTACAGAGCGTAGTGTAATTCGGCACCGGCAAGCTCGGGAAGGCCAAATTACGTAGACTTTGGGTGAAATCTTGCAGGGCGCGCAACGTCAGTCGATAGACGGTCTTCACGCCACGTAATGCCTGAATCAGCGCACCCCCGTATAAACACGGGGGACCACGTGTGGGTATGGCGTCAGGTATTCTTGCAAGGACGGCGTCATCTATCTATATCGTCACGTTCCCCCGGTTGATCAGGCCTGCATTATAGGCAGCCCAATTCCTGACATGGTAGCGTGCCTTCGGTTCACCTGTCTTGTGTATGTCCTTGCGCATTTTCTTGGAAAAATTAGGCAGTTACTCTGAAATCTGACTTGATAGGGGGATGGCCGGCGAGCGTTGCGCGTAAACGTCAACTGCTTTCGCTCGCTTTATGCAACAACGCCGCTTCATCTATCCATATCATCACACGTTCCCATAAGTTGATCAGGCCCGAATTATATTGATCAGAAATTCGTTAGTTTGAAATTAGAAAATCGTCCCCCATGTGATGGGCATAGACAAAAATGAGACATGAGAGACGCCTTTCCAATTTCAAGATAACGAATTTCTGATCAATATGCAACAACGCCTTACGTATGCTGGATCGAGAACGATCCAGCTCTATTTTAAGACCATCGCCGCCATGAGTCAGATCTCCGTGCCGTTCTTACCGCTCACTCGACCGGAAATCGACGAGGAAACTATTCAGGGTGTTACCGAGGTGTTTCGTTCCGGCTGGATTACCACCGGCCCACAGAACCAACGCTTCGAGACCGCCCTGTCGGAATATTGTGGCGGTCACCCGGTGCGCAGTTTCAACTCGGGCACCGCGACGCTCGAGATCGGGCTGCGCATCGCCGGCGTCGGTTTCGGAGACGAAGTGATCACTACCCCGGCGAGCTGGGTCGCCACCGCCAACGTGATTCTTGAAGTGGGTGCCACGCCAGTGTTCGTCGACATCGACCCGTCCACCCGTAACCTCGACCTAGACGCACTCGAGCGCGCCATCACGCCTCGCACCAAGGCCTTGATCCCGGTCTACCTGGCCGGACTGCCGGTCGACATGGACCGGCTCTACGCGATCGCCCGTGAACACAAACTGCGCGTGATCGAAGACGCCGCCCAGGCACTCGGCTCGACCTGGAAGGGCAAACGCATCGGCGCGTTTGGCGACATCGTCTCTTTCAGCTTTCAACCGAACAAGAATGTCACCTCGATCGAGGGTGGCGCGCTAGTGCTCAACAACGAGGACGAGGTGATCCTGGCTCAGAAGTACCGCCTACAGGGCGTGACGCGCACCGGCTTGGACGGCATGGACTGTGACGTGCTGGGCGGAAAGTACAATCTAACCGATGTCGCGGCCCGCGTCGGCCTCGGCCAGCTCGCGCAAATCGAGCGTTTCACCGATCAGCGCCGGCGTTTGGCTCGCGCCTACTTCGCAGCCTTCGAGGCGAGCACGGCGGTGGCGCTGGGCGTGGGCCTGCCGCTCGCTGATTTTGAGCACGGCAACTGGAACATGTTCCAAATCACGCTGCCGCTGGAGCGGCTCTCGCTCACGCGCGGCGCGTTCATGCAGCAGTTGAAGGAGGCCGGTATCGGCTCGGGCGTGCACTACCCGGCGATTCACCTGTTCACGCTCTATCGTGCGCGCGGCTTCCACGCAGGCATGTTTCCGCACGCAGAGCGCTTCGGCGCGTCAACCATCACCCTGCCTCTCTTTACGCAAATGAGCGAGGCTGACGTCTGGCGCGCGGTCGCAGCGGTCAACCAGATTTGCGAACGATACGGAAATAAGTGGAAATGACTAATCCTGAAGCAGGCGCCACAAACCCGGAAGTCTCGATCGTCATCCCCGTGTACAACGAGGAAGACGGTCTTGCCGCGCTCTTCGCCAGACTGTATCCCGCCCTTGACGCGCTCGATGCGACGTACGAGGTGATCTTCATCAACGACGGCAGCCGCGACTGCTCGGCCGCCCTGCTCGCCGAGCAGTTCCGCAAGCGCCCCGATATCACGCGTGTAGTGCTGCTCAACGGCAACTACGGGCAGCACATGGCGATTCTCGCCGGCTTTGAGCAGTCACGCGGCCAGATCGTGATCACGCTCGACGCCGACCTGCAGAATCCACCCGAGGAAATCGGCAAGTTGGTGCACAAGATGCGCGATGGCTACGACTACGTCGGCACCATCCGCATGCAGCGCCAAGACAGCCTGTTCCGCCGCAAGGCCTCGGTCGCAATGAACCGGCTGCGCGAACGCATCACACGCATCAAGATGACCGACCAGGGCTGCATGCTGCGCGCCTACCACCGTCAGATCATCGACACTATCAACCGCTGCGGCGAGGTCAATACCTTCATCTCTGCGCTGGCCTATACCTTCTCACAGAACCCAACCGAGATCGACGTCACGCACGAGGAGCGCTTCGCGGGCGAATCGAAGTACTCGCTGTACAGTCTAATCCGCCTGAACTTCGACCTAGTCACTGGTTTCTCGGTAGTGCCACTGCAATGGCTATCCTTCGTCGGCGTAATCCTATCGATCGGCTCGGCAGCGCTGTTTTTGTTGCTGCTGATCCGCCGTTTCATCGTCGGCGCGGAAGTGCAGGGCGTGTTCACCCTGTTCGCCATCACCTTCTTCCTGCTCGGCGTGATCATCTTCGCGTTGGGCCTACTCGGCGAGTACATCGGTCGAATCTACCAGCAAGTACGTGCGCGGCCGCGCTACCTGATCCAGACCGTGCTCGAGGAGCGCGCCCACCTGACGATGCCGGGCACCGCCAGCGAGGCCTCGAGATGAAGCCGCGCGCGGTCGTCTTTGCTTATCACAACGTCGGCGTGCGCTGCCTTCAGGTGCTGCTTGCACGCGGCGTCGAGGTCGCCCTGGTGGTCACCCACGAGGATAGCCCAAGCGAGAACATCTGGTTTGGCAGCGTCGCCTCGGTGGCACGTGAGCACGGTATCGCGGTGATTACGCCGACCGCTCCGACCGGCGTAGAACTACGGGAGGCGGTGGCCGCCACGCAACCCGATTTTATCTTCTCGTTCTACTACCGGCACATGCTGCCGGGCGCGCTGCTCGCGCTGGCCGCCCGCGGTGCTTACAACATGCACGGCTCGCTGCTGCCGAAGTACCGCGGCCGCGTACCGACCAACTGGGCGGTGTTGCGCGGCGAGACCGAAACCGGCGCGACCCTGCACGAAATGGCCGCCAAGCCGGACGCGGGTGCCATCATCGGCCAGACTGTGGTGCCGATCCTACCAGATGACACCGCCGCTCAGGTGTTCGACAAGGTCACCGTAGCCGCTGAGCAAACGCTCTGGCACATCCTTCCGGCGCTGCTGGCCGACGAAGCCAAGCACCTGCCAAATGACCTCTCGCAGGGCAGCTACTTCGGCGGGCGTAAGCCCGAGGACGGTCGCCTCGACTGGACGAAGCCGGCTTCCGAGGTCTATAACCTGATCCGGGCGATTGCGCCTCCTTACCCAGGTGCCTTCACCGAGTTGGACGGGCGCCACTTCGTGGTGGCCCGCGCGCGCCTGGCGGCACCAGGCTCGCCCGCCGCGCAAGCCGCGCGGGATTTTCCGCCGGGGCTGCGCGTAAGCGATAATATACTACTCGGCGTCTGCGGCGATAGCCGCGCCGTCTCCATACTCGAGCTGCGCGAGCGGTACCCTGGCTGTCCGGATCACGAGACGGTCCTGTCTCCAGCTCAATTCGCACAGTCCATTGATTCTTCCCGTCAGTCATGAAAGAAAAAAAAGTCCTGATCCTAGGTGTGAACGGCTTCATTGGCCATCATTTGTCGAAGCGCATTCTTGAAACCACAAATTGGGAAGTATTCGGGATGGACATGCAGACCGATCGGCTTGGCGATCTCATCAACCACGAGCAGATGCACTTCTTCGAAGGCGATATCACGATCAATAAGGAATGGGTCGAGTACCACGTCAAGAAGTGCGACGTGATCCTGCCACTGGTAGCGATTGCAACGCCAGCCACCTACGTGCAGCAGCCGCTACGCGTGTTCGAGCTCGACTTTGAGGCGAACCTGCCGATCGTGCGTTCGGCCGTCAAATATTGCAAACACCTGGTGTTTCCATCGACCTCCGAGGTCTACGGAATGTGCTCGGACGATCAGTTTGACCCGGATGCCTCGGCGCTGACCTACGGCCCAATCAACAAGCAGCGCTGGATCTACGCCTGCTCCAAGCAGCTGATGGACCGCGTAATCTGGGGCTACGGCATGGAAGGCTTGAACTTTACGCTGTTCCGACCGTTCAACTGGATTGGCCCGGGCCTGGACTCCCTCTACACTCCTAAGGAAGGCAGCTCGCGCGTGGTCACGCAGTTCCTAGGCCACATCGTGCGCGGCGAAAACATCAGCCTGGTGGACAGCGGATCGCAAAAGCGCGCTTTCACATATGTCGACGATGGCATCAGCGGACTGATGAAGATCATCGAGAACCCGAACGGCATCGCGTCGGGCAAGATCTACAACATCGGTAATCCGCACAACAACTATTCGGTTCGCGAGCTGGCCAACAAGATGCTTGAGCTGGCTGCCGAGTTCCCCGAGTATGCGGCCTCGGCAAAGCCGGTACAGTTGGTCGAGGCAACCTCCAGCGCCTACTACGGAAGCGGCTACCAGGACGTGCAGAACCGCGTGCCGAAGATCGACAACACCATGCAGGAGCTTGGATGGACCCCGCAGTCGACCTTCGACGACGCGCTGCGCAACATCTTCGAGGCGTATCGCGGCCACGTGGCCGACGCGCGCGCCTTGGTCGAACCGCAAAACTGACGCCTTGGCCCGCCTCGTCCTCAAAATCGACGTAGATACCCTGCGCGGCACACGAGAAGGCGTGCCAAACTTAGCGCGCATCTTCGATCGCTATGCCGCGTGTGCGACCTTCCTGTTTAGTCTCGGCCCCGATCACACGGGCTGGGCGATGCGACGCGTGCTGCGGCCTAGTTTCTTGAAGAAAGTCTCGCGCACCTCGGTGGTCGAGCACTACGGGATCCGTCAGCTGATGTACGGCGTGCTGCTGCCGGGGCCCGACATCGGGCACCGCACAGTGGGCGAGATGCGCGCGATCCACGAGGCCGGCTTCGAATGCGGCATCCATACCTGGGATCACGTCTACTGGCAGGATAACGTGCGCCGCCGCGAGCGCGACTGGACGGCACGCGAGATGGGTAAGAGCCACGCGCGCTTCATCGAGGTCTTTGGCGCTCCGCCCGTCACGCACGGTGCTGCCGGTTGGCAGATGAACCCGGCTGCCTTCGAGCAGATCGATGCCTGGGGCATGCGCTACGCCTCCGACGGTCGTGGCCACGGGCCGTATCGCCCGGTGCTGGCGGGCCGCACGCTGGAGCACGTGCAGTTGCCCACTACCCTGCCGACGCTCGACGAGGTGCTTGGCATCCAAGGTATCGACGAATCGAACGTCGCCGCCCACCTGCTGGCGCGCACCGAGGGAAATCCGCACGACCAGGTATTCACGCTGCATGCAGAACTCGAAGGCCAGAAGCTCGCGCCCGTGTTTGAGCAGCTGCTGACCGGCTGGCGCGACCAGGGTCACACTTTCCTGACGATGGGCGACTATCATGCCGCGCTGGACCTCGATTCGCTGCCAGCGTACCCTGTCACGTGGGGCGAGATCCCCGGTCGCTCCGGCAAACTGATCGTCCAGCCCGACTGATCGACAGCCGGCGTGCCGTCCTCTTTCCAGCTATGTCCGGCACGCCGAAGCGTCGTGCCTCCGATATCAACAGGAGAATTCTGTGTCCGTCGAAATCGACCGTAAAATTTCCGATTTCACTGCACCGGCGACCAGTGGTGATTTCACGCTGTCTACGCTGAATGGCAGGAAGCTCGTACTGTATTTCTACCCGCAGGACAATACGCCAGGCTGCACCATTGAAGGTCAGCAGTTCCGCGATCTGTACCCGAAGTTCAAGCAGGCTGGTGCTGAAATCGTCGGCGTCTCGCGCGATAGCCTGCGCTCACACGTCAATTTTAAGACTAAGCTGGAGTTGCCCTTCCCTTTAATTTCGGACCCCGAGGCAGTGCTCTGCGTGATGTTCGGCGTCATGAAACTGAAGAAAATGTATGGCAAGGAAGTGCGCGGCGTCGAGCGCTCGACCTTCCTGATCGACGGCGATGGGGTACTGCGCCGCGAGTGGCGCGGCATCAAGGTGCCCGGCCACGTCGACGAGGTGCTCGGCGCTGTACAAGCGCTTTGAGGCGGGTTATATTGATCAGAAATATGCAATCTTGAATTAAGCTACATAACAAATCGGTTTATGCATGAAATAGGCGTTGTTGCATAAATCGAGCATGAGGACGCCATGGCATCGACGGGATAATTTCAGGCGATACGAACGGATTGTGGATGAGCGGGGTCCGCCATGCGGTTGATGACCCCGACCCGAACGGAGACCTCGTTGGCCTACGAGGCGATGTGACGCGCGACCAGAGACAGTTGCCGGTGAACGCCTTGAACCGATATATCGCATTCTCGGCAAACAATCGCCGGTGGTAGCCACTGTCTTTCTTCCATTCTCGACGACCGTCACGGGCAATTGCATCAACCGCGCCATTGCGTCCGCGCGCTCGATTTATGCAACAACGCCTCTTCTTTCGGTAAGAAAGCCGCCAGCCACCGCCCTCTATCAGAGAACCAATGCAACCTGTCCCGGCTTCCCTCTCCCTGAACGACACCGCTTTTTTCTTCGACTTTGATGGCACGCTTGTTAATCTGGCACCTACCCCTGATGGCATCCATGTACCCGATTCGCTACCTGCCATGCTCGGTGAGCTGTGCACGCTTGCGAACGGCGCAGTGGCGATCGTCTCGGGGCGCGGCATCGACAGCATCGATAGCTTCTTCGGCCTAGCCAACCTGCCGGTGGCTGGCCTGCACGGCGCGGAACGGCGCAGCGCGAACGGAGACACGATGCGCGTCAGCTTCAACGACGAAGCCATGCTGTGTATCCAGCGCAAATTAGCCGAAGTGGTCGAGCGCAATCCAGGCACCTTGCTAGAGATCAAGGGTGCGACCGTTGCGCTACACTTCCGCAATGCGCCTGAATGCGAGCGCGTGGCGCGCGAAGCGACCAAGCGGCTGGTGGACGAGTACCCCGATGCCTATGTACTGCAGCCCGGCAAGATGGTTTTTGAGATCAAGCCCAAGGGGGTCGACAAGGGCCGCGCGATCGCAGCCTTCCTGGGCGAGCCGCCCTTCGCCACCCGCCGCCCGGTGTTTGCCGGTGACGACCTGACCGACGAGAAAGGCTTCGCGGTGGTCAATGCGGCGGGTGGACTTTCGATCAAGATCGGCACTGGCGATACTTCGGCGAAGACACGCCTCGACTCGGTCGAGGCGATGCACGCGCAGATCGCGCAATGGGTCGTGAATCGGCCCTGATTTTTTGAAGACCTAAATTTTGAGAGAATGAAGTCATAGAAAAATTACACGTCGAAAGCAATAGGCGTTGTTGCATAAATCGAGTGTGAGGACGCAATAGCATCGACGGGCATAATTTTAGGCAATACGAACGGATTGCGGACGAGCGAGGTCTGCAATCCGTTCCATTACGTCCTCACGCTCGATTTATGCAACAACGCCATCAATATGCAACAACGCCGCCGAACAAGCCTAACACCGCAGAACAAGCCAGCGGGCACACGCGCCGATCAACCCGACGACGATTCTCCGCCCACCCCCGACACACAACGCATGAACACTACCGAACGACGCGCGATCTACGAAACGCTGCGCAGCCTTAATCCGCATCCGACCACCGAGCTCGAATACAGCACGCCATTCGAGCTGTTGATCGCGGTGATGCTGTCCGCGCAGGCCACGGACGTGTCGGTCAACAAGGCGACGCGGCGTATGTTCCTGGTGGCAAACACGCCCAGCCAAGTACTGGCGCTCGGCGAGGCCGGCGTGGCCGAGTACATCAAGACCGTCGGTCTTTACAAGACCAAGGCGAAGAACGTGGTCGCAACCTGTCGGATCCTGCTAAAGCAGTATGAAGGCGAGGTACCGACCGATCGCCAGGCGCTTGAGGCGCTGCCCGGGGTCGGTCGCAAGACCGCGAATGTAGTGCTCAATACCGCCTTCGGCCATCCGACTATCGCCGTCGATACGCATATCTTCCGCGTCGCCAATCGCACTGGGCTCGCGCCGGGCAAGGACGTGCGCGCAGTCGAGATCGCGCTGGAGAAGTTTATGCCGGCGGAATTCTTACAGGACGCGCATCATTGGCTGATCCTGCACGGTCGCTACGTTTGCAAAGCGCGCCGGCCCGAATGCTGGCATTGCGCGATCGAACCGCGCTGCGATTTTAAGCCCAAAACTCCGGCACCGCTCGAATGAGACCGACGCGGTGGATGCCTGCCGAGTACCGCGCGGCGTCCAGCTTCCATTACGCTGATCCAATCTAATCTCTCCCTAAGCTGAATGAGGCTCCTTGCCGCAAGGGGCGGGGTATGATTAATCTGAAACTCGTTATCTTGAAATGACGTTGTTGCATAAATCGAGCGAGATCCGTTGACGTTTACGCGCAACGGTTGTGGGGCCAGCCTCCTATCAAGTCAGATTCCAGAGTAACTGCCTATTTTTTGCCAAGAAAATGCGCAAGGACATACACAAGACAGGTAAGCCGAAGACACGCTACCGTGTCAGGAATTGGGCAGCCTATAATGCAGGCCTGATCAACCGGGGGAACGTAACAATATGGATAGATGAAGCCGTCCTTGCCAGAATACCCGATGCCATACCCGCACGTGGTCGCCCGTGTCTATATGGCGATACGCTGATTCAGGCATTACTTGGCGTGAAGACCGTCTATCGACTGACGTTGCGCGCCCTGCAAGGTTTCACCCAAAGTCTGCGCGATCTGGCCTTCCCGAGCTTGCCGGTGCCGAATTACACCACGCTCTGTCGCCGGGGAAAAACGCTTGATGTAAAACTGCCGATCCTTCGTGACAATGAACCGATCCATCTGGTTGTCGACAGCACCGGTCTGAAGGTCTATGGAGAAGGTGAATGGAAGGTGCGCCAGCACGGCTACTCGAAGCGGCGCACGTGGCGTAAAGTCCATCTCGCGCTCAACGCCAATACCGGTCAAGTGCATGTCGCGCTAATGACGAATCAGAATGTGGCTGACGGTGACGCTCTGGCCAAGTTGCTCGACCAGATGCCACGCGAAGAACAAATCGATGTCATCGGCGGTGACGGTGCCTACGACACCAAGCCAAGCCATGCGGCCATTGCTGCACGCAGATTCCTTCGAATCCGCCACGCGAGGGTGCCGCTCATTGGCCAGCGGATATGCCCGCGGTGCGGCGTGGCGTAATGGCGCGGTCGATGCAATTGCCCGTGACGGTCGTCGAGAATGGAAGCAAGAAAGTGGCTACCACCGGCGATTGCTTGCCGAGAATGCGATGTATCAGTTCAAGACCGTCACCAGAAACTGTCTCTGGGCGCGTCACATCGACTCGCAGGCGACCGAGGTCTCCATTCGCGTCGGCGTCATCAACCGCATGGAGGACATCGCTCGTCCGCAATCCGTTCGTATCGCCTGAAATTATGTTTGTCGATGCCATTGCGTCCTCACGCATCGATTGATGCAACAACGCCCATTTACTCTGAAATCTGACTTGATAGGGGCTGGCCGGCGAGCGTTGCGCGTAAACGTCAACGGCTCTCGCTCGATTTATGCAACAACACCCCTCGCCGCACCGACCATTTGGAGTGACACAGTCCATGGATAAGTCCAGCATCAACGCCCAGGGTATCTTTGACGACAACGCAGCCATGCTGAAATTGAGCTGGCTGACGGGGCATGAAGGCTGGGAGCGCGGCTTTCCGGTCGAAACGGTCTGTAATGCCACCTCCAGCGCCGACCTAGTCGGCCACCTGAACCTAATCCACCCCAACCGGATCCAGGTGCTCGGCGAGGCCGAGATCGAGTACTACCAGCGCCAGACCGACGAAGACCGCTCGCGCCACATGGCCGAGCTGATCGCCCTCGAACCACCGTTTCTTGTGGTCGCCTGCGGCGCGGCTGCCCCGCCCGAGCTGGTGCTGCGCTGCACGCGGTCCTCCACGCCGCTGTTCACTACGCCGATATCGGCCGCAGCGGTGATCGACAGCCTACGCCTGTATATGTCGCGCATCCTCGCGCCGTACGCCACGCTGCACGGCGTGTTCCTCGACATCCTCGGCATGGGCGTGCTGCTGACAGGCGACTCAGGGCTCGGCAAGAGCGAACTGGGCCTCGAGCTGATCAGCCGCGGCCATGGCCTGGTGGCCGACGACGCGGTCGACTTCGTGCGACTTGGCCCTGATTTCGTCGAGGGCCGCTGCCCGCCGCTGCTGAAGAACCTGCTCGAGGTGCGCGGTCTGGGTCTGCTCGATATCAAGACCATCTTCGGAGAAACTGCGGTGCGCCGAAAGATGAAGCTCAAGCTGATCGTCCAGCTGGTGCGGCGCCCTGACGGTGAATTCCAGCGCCTACCGCTGGAAAGTCAGACCGTCGATGTGCTGGGCCTTCCGATCAGCAAGGTGACCATCCAGGTGGCGGCAGGCCGTAACCTCGCGGTGCTGGTCGAGGCAGCCGTGCGCAACACGATCCTGCAGTTGCGCGGCATCGACACGCTGCGCGACTTCATGGACCGCCAGAGACTAGCCATGCAAGACCCGCGGGAAGCCAGTTCCCCAGCAAGCTCGTCTGAAGCCGGGCACGCGCGCCAGCCACGCGCAGCCTCGCCGCACCCTGCTCCGCCTTGTTATGGCGTTGTTGCATAAATCGAGCGAGATCCGTTGACGTTTACGCGCAACAGTCGCAGGACCAGCCTCCTTTTATTAATCAGAATTTGTGATCTTGAAATTGTGGATCAATATCAATAATGCAGGCCTGATGAGCCGGGAGAACATGACGATATGGATAGATAAGGCCTTCATTATAGGCCGCCAAATTCCTGACACGGTAGCGTGCCTTCGGCTTACCTCTCTTGTGTATGTTCTTGCGCATTTTCTTGTTAAAGATCAGGCAGTTGCTCTGGAATTTGACTTGATAGGGAGCTGGCCCCGCGACTGTTGCGCGTAAACGTCAACGGATCTCGCTCGATTTATGCAACAACGCCGGTCCAATGCTATCAGACAGGTTTTTTCCAGGGCCAACCGCGATACCGTCGCGTCCGTCTCTCTTTATGTTAGGTTAGACAGCAACAGTAAGTATTTGTTCTCTAATTTACTGACTTATAAGTAATAATCGCAACAATTACCGTTCGCACCCTCCTCAGGCCCAGTTCGCATGGAAGCTGCCTGGCTTGTCCGTGCGCTCGAAAGTGTGGGCCCCGAAGAAGTCTCGCTGCGCCTGCACAAGGTTCGCCGGTAGGCGTGCCGAGCGATAGCTATCGAAGTAGGCGACCGCCGAGGAGAAGGCCGGCACCGGCACGCCAGCCTGCACCGCAGCTACCACCACGTCGCGCAGCGCCTGCTGGTAGTTAGTTGAAATCTCCTGGAAATACGGGTCAAGTAGTAAGTTTGCGAGTTCCTGGCTGGCCGTGTAGGCATCCGTGATCTTCTGCAGAAAGCGTGCGCGGATGATACAGCCGGCGCGGAAGATACGCGCGATTTCACCCAGATTGAGCTTCCAGCCATATTCCTTCGAGGCAGTGTCGAGCTGTGAGAAACCCTGCGCGTAGGAGATCACCTTGCTCAGGTAGAGCGCGCGGCGTACCGCCTCGACGAAAGCGGCGCGATCGCCATCCCGCTTAGTCGGCGACGGTTTCTTCAGCACCTTGCTGGCGGCTACGCGCTGCGTCTTCAGCGAGGACAGCACGCGCGCAAATACCGATTCGGTGATCAGCGGCAGCGGCACGCCCAGGTCAAGTGCGTTCTGGCTGGTCCACTTTCCGGTGCCCTTCTGCGCGGCGCGATCGAGGATTACGTCCACCAGATGCTGGCCGGTTTCCTCGTCCTTCTTATCGAAGATCTTCGAGGTGATCTGGATCAGGTAGCTATCGAGTTCACCCTGGTTCCATTCGGTATAGACCTTGCCGAGTTCCTCGTTCGACAGCCCCGCCACTTGCTTGAGTACCGCGTAGCTTTCGGCGATCAGCTGCATGTCGCCGTACTCGATGCCGTTGTGGACCATCTTCACGTAGTGGCCGGTGCCGTCCGGGCCCATATAGGCGACACAGGGCTCGCCATCGCCCGGCGCCTTTGCGGCGATTTGCTTGAAGATCGGCTCGACCAGATCGTAGCCGTCGCGCTGGCCGCCCGGCATGATCGAGGGGCCGTGCAGCGCGCCCTCCTCGCCGCCCGACACGCCCGTGCCGATGAAGTGCAGGCCCGATTGCGCGAGTTCCTGGTTGCGGCGGATGGTGTCCGTAAAATGCGTATTACCGCCGTCGATCAGCACGTCGCCCTTGCCGAGCAGTGGCTTGAGCGCGGCGATGGTCGCGTCCGTGGCTTTGCCAGCCTTGACCATCAGCAGGATGCAGCGCGGCGTTTCGAGCGACGCAACGAATTCCTCCAGCGTATAGGTCGGCACCAGCTTGCGGTCTGGAAATTTGGCGCTCAGCTCATCGGTCTTGTCGCGGCTACGGTTGTACACGGACACAGCGTGACCGCGGCTCTCGATGTTCAATGCCAGATTGCGGCCCATCACGGCCATCCCGACCACACCGATTGCTTGTTTTCCCATTGTTCATTCTCCAAAAAAACACGGCGCAGCCCGATCGAACCACGCGCATAGCCGCAAGGATACGGAAAACCAGGCGAGACAGCTGCTTCGCGCGTGCCACGCCGATCAGGCGTGGCGGCGCAGCACTACCGCTCAGGTTGTTGTCCGGCATCGCCACTCCCCACGCGCTCGAGATCGAAGCCAGCCGCCTCGACCAGCGCAATTACCACCTCCAGCAGGCGTTGTTGCATAAATCGAGCGCGAGGACGCAATAGCATCGACGGGCATAATTTCAGGCGATAAGAACGGATTGCAGACGAGCGAGGTCCGCCATTTGGTTGATGGACGACGCGAACGGCAACCTCACCTCGGTCGCCTGCGAGTCGATGTGACGCGCCCAGAAACAGTTGCCGGTGAGGATCTTGAACCGATACATCGCATTCTCGGCAAGCGATCGCCGGTGGTAGCCACTGTCTTGCTTCCATTCTCGACGACCGTCACGGGCAATTGCATCAACCGCGCCATTACGCCACGCCGCACCGGGCATATCTGCTGGCCAATGAGCGGAACCCTCGCTTGGCGGAATTGAAGGAATAGCACTGCGTGCAGCAATGGCCGCATGGCATGGCTTGGTGTCGTAGGCACCATCACCGCCGATGACATCGATTTGTTCTTCGCGTGGAATCTGGGCGAGCAACTTGGCCAGAGCGTCACCGTCAGCCACATTCTGATTCGTCATTAGCACGGCATGCACTTGACCCGTATTCGCGTTGAGCGCGAGATGGACTTTACGCCACGTGCGCCGCTTCGAGTAGGCGTGCTGGCGCACCTTCCATTCACCTTCTCCATAGACTTTCAGACCGGTTCTGTCGACAACCAGATGGATCGGTTCATTGTCACGAAGGATCGGCAGTTTGACAGCAAGCGTTTTTGCCCGGCGAAAGAGCGTGGTGTAATTCGGCACCGGCAAGCTCGGGAAGGCCAAATCGCGCAGACTTTGGGTGAAACCTTGCAGGGCGCGCAACGTTAGTCGATAGACGCTCTTCACGCCAAGTAATGTCTGAATCAGCGTATCGCCGTATAGACACGGGCGACCACGTGTGGGTATGGCATCGGGTATTCTGGCAAGGACGGCTTCATCTATCCATATTGTTACGTTCCCCCGGTTGATCAGGCCTTCATTATAGGCCTCCCAATTCCTGACACGGTAGCGTGCCTTCGGCTCACCTGTCTTGTGTATGTCCTTGCGCATTTTCTTGGAAAAAATTAGGCAGTTACTCTGGAATCTGACTTGATAGGGATCTGGCCCCGAGACTGTTGCGCGTAAATATCAATGGATCTCGCTCGATTTATGCAACAACGCCGATTTATGCAACAACGCCACTCGAAGCGGCGTACCTGGCGTAAAGTCCATCTAGCGCTCAACGCAAATACGGGTCAAGTGCATGCCGCGCTAATGACGAATCAGAATGTGGCTGAAGGTGACGCTCTGACCAAGTTGCTCGCCCAGATTCCACGCGAAGAACAAATCGATGTCATCGGCTGTGACGGTGCCTACGACACCAAGCCATGCCATGTGGCCATTGCTGCACGCAGTGCTATTCCTTCGATTCCGCCACGCGAGGGTGCCGCTCATTGGCCAGTGGATATGCCCGGTGCGGCGTGGCGTAATGGCGCGGTTGATGCAATTTCCCGTGACGGTCGTCGAGAATGGAAGCAACACAGTGGCTACCACCGGCGATCGCTTGCCGAGAATGCGATGTATCGGTTCAAGACCCGCACCGGCAACTGTCTTTGGGTGCGTCACATCGCCTCGCAGACGTCCGAGGTCACCGTTCGCGTCGGCGTCATCAACCGTATGGCGGATCTCGCTCGTCCGCAATCCGTTCGTATCGCCTGAAATTATGCCCGTAGATGCCATGGCGTCCTCACGCTCGATTTATGCAACAACGCCTTGCGGATCAATAAACCGATTCGCTATGCAGTTTGATTCAAGATTGCGTATTTTTGGTCAATAAAGTGCGGTATGTTGTACTTTACTCTTTAAACTGGCCCAGGCCGACCGAGATCAGCCCCGGGATCGCCACGTCGGTATTGACGTCTGCGTCGTAATCGACACCGGCAATCTCGAAGCCGAATAGGCGCAGGAACTCGTGCTTGTAGCCGGTGAAATCGGTCAGCTCGTAGAGGTTCTCGTTGGTGACCTGGTTCCACAGCGCCTGCACTTTTTCCTGTACCTTTGGATCGAGTTCCTTATAGTCTGCGCGTAAGCGACCGTCCTCGTCGATATGCGGCGTCGAGCCATACATCGTTTCGTGCAGCAGCCCGTAGACCTGTTCGATACAGCCTTCGTGTGTGCTGGCTTCCTTCATCACCTTGAACAACAGCGAAAGGTACAGCGGCATCATCGGGATTGCCGAGCTAGCTTGTGTGACTACCGCCTTTAGCACCGCTACGCGTGCGTCGCCGCCGGTGACGGAAAGCGTCTGGCGCAGGCTGATCACAGTTTTGTCGAGATCCTTCTTGGCCGCACCGATCGAGCCGTTCCAGTAGATGTCGTGGGTGATCTTGTCGCCGAGGTAGGTGAAAGCGGTGGTCTTCGCGCCCGGGGCCAGCACGCCGGCCTGGTTGAGCGCGTCGATCCACATCTGCCAGTCTCCGCCGCCCATCACTGCCACGGTGTTGGCGATCTCTTCCTGGGAGGCCGGCTCGAGGACGGTGTCCTTGATCACTGCCTTGTCAGTGTCGAGGCCGCGGAATACTATGCTCTTGCTAATCGGCTTGAGCGTGGAGTTGTGCACCACGCCTGTCTGCGGGTGTATACGGCGCGGTGCGGCCAGGCTGTAGACCACCAGGTCGACCTGGCCGAGATGGGCCTTGATAATGTCGATGGTGACACGCTTGACCTCGTCGGAGAAAGCATCGCCGTTGATGGTCTGGGCGTAGCAGCCTTCTGCTTTGGCGATTTTTTCGAAGGCGGCACTGTTGTACCAGCCAGCCGTGCCGGGCTTGGTCCCGCTGCCAGGGCGCTCAAAGCACACGCCCAGCGTGTCGGCCTGCGAGCCGAAGGCGGTCGAGATACGCGCGGCGAGACCGTAGCCAGTCGACGAGCCGATCACAAGCACCTTCTGCGGGCCGTTGGCGATCGGGCCTTGCTTGACGACGTAGTCGATTTGTTCCTTGACGTTCTCTTCACATCCAATAGGATGAGCGGTCACGCAGATACAGCCCCGCACACGGGGTTTGATTATCATGAAAGCTCCTGAATACGGTAAACGTCGAAATACGGTAAGCATCGAAGTTCGATGGACGGAAACACCGTGCGTTTTAATGGAAGCCCCGCTGGTGCAAACGATTGCGGGGCGGGGCATCCTACCCTGGACAGTGGCTAGCGCGAAGACCGGGCTGCCGTCAGTATGCATTTCCTCCGTCGCCGGATATCCGGCGACGCGCCGGCTTGGTGCCGTCTGCTTGCTCATATTTTATGATTCCGTACTTCGCAAGTTCAGGCGACCCTCCCCCTTTCTCTGTCAGGCCTTCGGCTCGTCGATTCCGTCCGCCAGCATCGCTGCGGCGATTTCATGGCATCCCACGGCCTGCGTAGGTCCTCGTGTCGCGCCCTGCACATCTTGCGCCGCCCTGTTTTCTGGCCAAGCTTGAGCTTGTCTTCGAGGCGCGTGATTTCGATCTCGATGCCGATGATATTGATCCTAAATTTTTGATCTTGAAATTGGTAAATCGACTCTCATGTGAAGGAGAGGCGTTGTTGCATAAATCGAGCGTGAGGATGCAATGGAACGGATTCCGGACCTCGCTCGTCCGAAATCCGTTCATATCGCCTGAAATTATTGATCCGAAATTCGTGATCAATATGCCCGTCGATGCCATTGCGTCCTCGCGCTCGATTTATGCAACAATGCTACGCGCAACGCTCGTTGGACAGCCCCCTATCAAGTCAGATTTCAGAGTAACTGCCTATTTTTTCAAAGAAAATACGCAAGGACATACACAAGAAAGGTGAGCCGAAGGCACGCTACCGTGTCAGGAATTGGGCGGCCTATAATGCAGGTCTGATCAACTGGTGGATCGTGACGATATGGATAGATGAAGCCGTCCTTGCCAGAATACCCGACGCCATACCCACACGTGGTCGCCCGTGTTTATATGGTGATGCGCTGATTCAGGCATTACTTGGCGTGAAGACAGTCTATCGACTGACGTTGCTCGCCCTGCAAGGTTTCACCAAAATCTGCGTGATCTGTCCTTCCCGAGCTTGCCGGTGCAGAATTACACCACACTCTGTCGCCGGGCAAAACGCTTGATGTCGAACTGTGGCGTTGTTGCATCAATCGAGCGCGGAGACGCTATGGAATCGGACGGACATAATTTCAGGCGATACGAACGGATTGCAGACGAGCGAGGTCCGCCATGCGGTTGATGACGCCGACGCGAATGGAG
The DNA here is from genome assembly GCA_040954445.1 of Burkholderia sp. Classification (GTDB taxonomy): domain Bacteria; phylum Pseudomonadota; class Gammaproteobacteria; order Burkholderiales; family Burkholderiaceae; genus Burkholderia; species Burkholderia gladioli_A. The sequence continues at coordinate 537,350 of CP144362.1, forward strand.
ACCTCGGTCGCCTGCGCGGCGGCGTCATCAACCGCATGGCGGACCTCGCTCGTCTGCAATCCGTTCGTATCGCCTGAAATTATGTCCGTCCGATTCCATAGCGTCTCCGCGCTCGATTGATGCAACAATGCCGAGCTGATCGAGTCGTCGTTGAGTTCGCCAGTCAGTGGAGAGCAACAAAACCGAACGAAAACCCATAGATTCCATATAAAAGTGCTGCACGAAGCGTCGCGCCGCTTGTAAAATTTGGCTTTGAAGCATGCGCGTCGTGTGCTTTAAATCCAACGACCACACCTGGTAGGAGAAACATGGCGAATTCCACAAAAAAAGTGGCCAAGAAGGCTGCCGCACTGGCCAAGAAAGTGGCTGTTAAACCTGCAGCGCCCGCGAAGAAAGTAGTGGCCAAGAAGGCTGTCGGGAAGATTCCGTCTGCTCCGACGCCGATCAAAGAAAGCTTCACCAAAGCATCGCTGGCGACGCACATTGCTGAGCGTGCTGAAATCGAGCTGAAGACAGTCAAGGCCGTGCTCTCGACGCTGGAAAATGTGATCCTCGGTTCGATCCACAAAAAAGGTACAGGCGAGTTTACGCTGCCAGGTCTGCTGAAGATCTCGGCGCAAGCAGTGGCAGCGAAGAAGAAGCGCTTCGGCAAAGATCCGTTCACGGGTGAAGAGCGCTGGTTCCCGGCCAAGCCGGCGAGCGTACGCGTCAAGGCACGTGCACTGAAGAAGCTGAAGGACGCAGCAGCATAAAAGGTATTCCCAGGACGCACTGGTCCTTCCGGAACGTCGAGACAGCCCCCAAATAGATCCCCGTGTGCGAAAAGCGCGCGGAGGAGATCTTTGGGTCTGCTACAGCCGACGTCCGATTCTGCGTCTAGCCTGACCAGCGGGCTGGATGTATCTGGCGAGAGGCTTGGTACAGGTCATGGGCCCATTCAAAAGTGCAACGCAACAAAGTGATGCCACCGTCCAGACAGGATAATCTTCCGGTCAGGCCACCGGAAACAAAGCGGCCATAACTCTGAAGTGCAACACCTGCTCCAAGCGAAGTTGGAGCATAAATCGGTGGCGTTGTTGCATAAATCGAGCGAGATCCGTTGACGTTTACGCGGAACGGTCGCGAGGCCAGCCCCCTATCAAGTCAGATTCCAGAGTAACTGCCTGATTTTTGACAAGAAAATGCGCAAGGACGTACACAAGACAGATAGGCCGAAGGCACGCTACCCTGTCAGGAATTGGGCGGCCTATAATGCAGGCCTGATCAACTGGGGGAACGTGAGTGACGATATGGATAAATGAAGCCGTCCTTGCCAGAATACCCGACGCCATACCCACGCGTGGTCGAGCGTGTCTATACGGCGATATGCTGATTCAGGCATTACTTGGCGTGAAGACCGTCTATCGACTGACGTTGCGCGCCCTGCAAGGTTTCATCTAAAGTCTGCGCGATCTGGCCTTCCCGAGCTTGCTGATACCGAATTACGCCACGCTCTGTCGCCGGAAAAAACGCTTGATGTCAAACTGCCAATCCTTCGCAAAAATGAACCGATCCATCTGGCAGTCGACAGCACCGGTCTGAAGGTCTATGACCAAGGTGAATGGAAGGTGCCCGCCAGCACGGCTACTCGAAGCGGCGCACGTGGCGTAAAGTCCATCTCGCGCTCAACGCGAATACGGGTCAAGTGCATGACCGCGCTAATGATGCATCAGAATGTGGCTGATGGTGACGCTCTGGCCAAGTTGCTCGACCAGATTCCACGCGAAGAACAAATCGATGTCATCGGCAACGACGGTGCCTACGACACTAAGCCATGCCATTCGGTCATTGCTGCGCGCAATGCTGTTCCTTCGATTCCGCCACACGAGGGTGCCGCTCATTGGCTAGCGGATACGCCCTGTGCGGCGTGGCGTAACGGCACAGTTGATGCCATTGCCCGTGACGCTGTCGGCGAGAATAGAAGAAAGACAGTGGCTACCACCGGTGATCGCTTGCCGAGAATGCGATGTATCGGTCCAAGACGCTCACCGGAAAACTGTCTCTGGGCGCGTCACATCGACTCGCAGGCGACCGCGAAGTCGCCGCTCCCGTCGGCGTCTCTCATCAACCGTATGGCGGACCTCGCTCGTCCGCAATCCGTTCGTATCGCCTGAAATTATGTCCGTCGATGCCGTTGCGTCCGCGCGCTCGATTGATGCAACAACGCCGTATGAATAAGAGAAAAGTGATTCCGAGCTTGCGCTCGCTCGCAGATCAAGAACGCGCGATAGTAAAGAAAGCCCTCGCTTCGCGAGAAATCTTCACGATTATTGCAGAGTTTATCGAGGCCACCGAGTACCTGTCCGAGATTTGCCCGACTATTAGCATTTACGGTTCGGCGCGCCTGAAAGCCGATTCTCCGCACTATCAGCTCACCATGGAAATTGCCCGTAAGCTGTCCGACGCCGGCTTCGCGGTGATCTCCGGCGGAGGTCCCGGCATCATGGAAGCGGCCAACAAGGGGGCGCATGCTGGTAAAGCGCCGTCGGTTGGCCTGAACATTGAGCTGCCGCACGAGCAAGCAGGCAACAACTACCAGGATATCTCGCTGCGCTTCCGCCACTTTTTCACTCGCAAAGTCACCTTAGTGAAGAATTCCGACGCGGTGGTAGTGATGCCAGGTGGTTTCGGCACGCTCGACGAACTGTCCGAAGTGCTGACCCTGATCCAGACGAGGCAGTCACGCCTAGTGCCGATCATCCTGGTCGGCAGCATTTTCTGGCAGGGCCTCATACAGTGGTTTCGCGACCAGTTGATCCCAATGGGCCTGATCAATCTGGAGGACATGAACCTAATACAGGTGACCGACGATCCGGACCAGGTGCTCGAGGCGGTGCGCGCGTTCTACAAGGACATCGGCGAGGGCGTTGTTGCATAAATCGAGCGAGATCCGTTGACGTTTACGCGCAACGGTCGCGGGGCCAGCCTCCTATCAAGTCAGATTCCAGAGTAACTGCCTAATTTTTGCCAAGAAAATGCGCAAGGACATACACAAGAAAGGTGAGCCGAAGGCACGCTACCGTGTCAGGAATTGGGCAGCCTATAATGAAGGCCTGATCAGCCGGGGGAACGTAACAATATGGATAGATGAAGCCGTCCTTGCCAGAATGCCCGATGCCATACCCACACGTGGTCGCCCGTGTGTATACGGCGATACGCTGATTCAGGCATTACTTGGCGTGAAGACCGTCTATCGACTCACCTTGCGCGCCCTGCAAGGTTTCACCCAAAGTCTGCGCGATTTGGCCTTCCCGAGCTTGCCGGTGCCGAATTACACCACGCTCTGTCGCCGGGCAAAAACGCTTGATGTCGAACTGCCGATCCTTCGTGACAATGAACCGATCCATCTGGTTGTCGACAGCACCGGTCTGAAGGTCTATGGAGAAGGTGAATGGAAGGTGCGCCAGCACGGCTACTCGAAGCGGCGCACGTGGCGTAAAGTCCATCTCGCGCTCAACGCGAATACAGGTCAAGTGCATGCAGCGCTAATGACGAATCAGAATGTGGCTGACGGTGACGCTCTGGCCAAGTTGCTCGACCAGATTCCACGCGAAGAACAAATCGATGTCATCGTCGGTGACGGTGCCTACGACACCAAGCCATGCCATGCGGCCATTGCTGCACGCAGTGCTATTCCTTCGATTCCGCCACGCGAGGGTGCCGCTCATTGGCCAGCGGATATGCCCGGTGCGGCGTGGCGTAATGGCGCGGTTGATGCAATTGCCCGTGACGGTCGTCGAGAATGGAAGCAACACAATGGCTACCACCGGCGATCGCTTGCCGAGAATGCGATGTATCGGTTCAAGACCCTCACCGGAAACTGTCTCTGGGCGCGTCAAATCGACTCGCAGGCGACCGAGGTCTCCATTCGCGTCGGCGTCATCAACCGTATGGCGGACCTCGCTCGTCCGCAATCTGTTCGTATCGCCTGAAATTACCCGTCGATGCTATTGCGTCCTCATACTCGATTTATGCAACAACGCCTATTGCATGCATAAACCGATTCGCTTCGCTATGCAGCTTTACTCAAGATAACATGTTTCTGATCAATAACGCGATTCTGATTAAATCCTACCATGACAGCTACCCTGCTCAACGGCAACGCTCTTTCGAAGACCCTGCGCGCGCAAGCGGCTGAACGCGCCGCCGCGTTGAGCGCGCGCGGCCATCGACCAGGCCTCGCAGTCGTTTTGGTCGGCGAAAACCCGGCTAGCGAAGTCTATGTCCGTAACAAAATCAAGGCCTGCGAGGACAACGGCTTCTACTCGAAGAAGGACGCCTATCCGGCGACGCTATCCGAAGCCGACCTGCTGGCCCACATCGACGCGCTGAACCGCGACCCGCAGATCCACGCCATTCTGGTGCAACTTCCACTACCTGGCCATATCGACACTCACAAAGTGATCGAGGCGATCTCGCGCGAGAAGGACGTGGATGGCTTCCACGTCGCCAATGTTGGATCGCTGATGACCGGTAAGCCACTGTTCCGCCCCTGCACGCCCTACGGCGTGATGAAGATGTTTGAAGCGTACGACATTGACCTGACCGGTGCCAACGCGGTGATGATTGGCCGCTCGAACATCGTCGGCAAGCCGATGGCGATGCTGCTGCTCGAGGCCGGCGCGACGGTCACTATCTGCCACAGCAAGACCCGCGACCTGGCCGCCCACACGCGACAGGCTGACGTGGTGGTAGCCGCGGTCGGCAAGCGCAACGTGCTGACCGCCGACATGATCAAGCCCGGCGCAGTGGTGATTGACGTTGGCATGAACCACAATGAGGCAGGCAGGCTCTGTGGCGACGTCGATTTCAACGGCCTGCGCAAAGTGGCCAGCTTCATTACGCCGGTTCCGGGCGGGGTCGGCCCGATGACGATCACGATGCTGCTGATCAACACGCTCGAAGCCGCAGAACGCGAGACCAACGCGGCAACAACGCAGCACCCTCAAAGACTTTTCAGCGCACCTGGCCATGCTTCGCCACCGTCGACATCGCCGACAGGCCTTCGCGGCGACTCGCCACGCGCCGCTCGGGTGCCTTGCCCATTGGGTGCCTAGGAGCGACCTCGTACATCATTCGAGCGCGGCCCCGTTTCGTCGCCCCACTGAATTTCAGCGCTTTCGGCTTTTTCCAGAGGCCAAATCTCTCCGGGTACGTCTCGTTCAGCAGCCATGCTTGAACCTCTTCCGGTCGCTGCTCGTAGGCCAGCTTCATTGGCTGTTGTGGGGTGTTGTTGCATAAATCGAGCGTGAGCATCTACGGGCATAATTTCAAGCGATACGAACGGATTGCGGACGAGCGAGGTCCGCCATACGGTTGATGAGACGCCGCCGCGAACGGAGACCTCGGTCGCCTGCGAGTCGATTTGACGCGCCAAGAGACAGTTGCCGGTGAGGGTCTTGAACCGATACATCGCATTTTCGGCAAGCAATCGCCGGTGGTAACCACTGTCTTGCTTCCATTCTCGACGACCGTCACGGGCAATTGCATCAACCGCGCCATTACGCCACACCGCACTTGGCATATCCGCTGGGCGTTGTTGCATAAATCGAGCGCGAGGACGCAATGGCATCGACGGGCATATTGATCACGAATTTCGGATCAATAATTTCAGGCGATATGAACGGATTGCGGACGAGCGAGGTCCGCAATCCGTTCCATTGCGTCCTCACACTCGATTTATGCAACAACGCCTATCCGCTGGCCAATGAACGGCACCCCTCTCATGGCGAAATCGAAGGAATAGCACTGCGTGCAGCAATGGCCGCATGGCATGGCTTGGTATCGTAGGCACCGTCACCGGCGATAACATCGATTTGTTCTTCGCGTGTAATCTGGTCGAGCAACTTGGCCAGAGCGTCACCGTCAGCCACATTCTGATGCGTCATTAGCGCGGCATGCACTTGACCCGTATTCGTGTTGAGCGCGAGATGGACTTTACGCCACGTGCGCCGCTTCGAGTAGCCGTGCTGGCGCACCTTCCATTCATCTTCGCCATAGACCTTCAGACCGGTGCTGTCGACATCCAGATGGATCTGGTTCATTGTCACGAAGGATCGGCAGTTCGACATCAAGCGTTTTTGCCCGGCGACAGAGCGTGGTGTAATTCGGCACCGGAAAGCTCGCGAAGGCCAGATCGCGCAGACTTTGGGTGAAACCTTGCAGGGCGCGCAACGTCAGTCGATAGACGGTCTTCACGCCAAGTAATGCCTGAATCAGCGTATCGCCGTACAGACACGTGCGACCACATGTGGGTATGGCATCGGGTATGCTGGCAAGGACGGCTTCATCTATCCATATTGTTACGTTCCACCGGTTGATCAGGCTTGCATTATAGGCCGCCCAATTTCTGACATGGTAGCGTGCCTTCGGCTCACCTGTCTTGTGTATGTCCTTGCGCATTTTCTTGGAAAAAAATTAGGCAGTTACTCTGAAATCTGACTTGATAGGGGGCTGGCCGGCAAGCGTTGCGCGTAAGCGTCAACGGCTTTCGCTCGATTTATGCAACAACGCCTGTTGTAGGATGAAGCCCCAGCGTGCCAGATAGATTAATTCAAGATTGCGTATTTTTAATCAAAATATACAACAATGCCCTCAGTAAGCCTAAAAATATTCCAACAGACGGAGCGAGCAGTATTTTTGAACTAGCTTCTTCCAGAAAGGAGATGTTGCACTCACCGCCCCCAAAGAGGCGGATTTACTGACCGCTTACCTTTCACCCGCAGGAGTGCACCCATGGTGGGCGTATAAGGAAAAAGTCGCCCAGTTTTGCGCGGCCTCGTCGAGGACGGCAGTGGCGCTCTCGGCGGCACTGCTCCGTCCAGCCTCAGATCTCGATCTTTGTACCGAGCTCAACTACACGGTTGGCCGGGATCGAAAAGAAGTCGGTCGGCTTCGCAGCATTCTGGTGCATCCATGCAAACACTCGCTCGCGCCAGAGCGACATGCCGGGCAGATAGGTCGGCACCACCATCTCTCTCGCGAGGAAGAAAGAGGTGTCCATCAGCTCAAAAGACATGTCGTGCTTTCGACCGATGTCCTCGAGCACGGCCTTCACGTCGGGCGTCTCGTTGAAACCGTATTCGGCCTTGACGATGTACAGCCCGCTGCCCGCCTCGTGCACTGCCACACGCTCCTCTTCGCGCACATAGGGGATGTCGCGCGTGATGACGGTCAAGAACAGCGTGCGTTCGTGCAGCACCTTGTTATGCTTAAGGTTGTGCAGCAGACTCACCGGTACGAACGTGTCGCTGCCAGTCAGGTATATCGCGGTGCCTGAGACGCGATGCGGCGGATGCGCCAGTAGACCCTGCAGGAAGGGCGTGAAAGGGATGCCGTCTGCGGAAGTGCGCTCCTTGACGATATGGCGGCCCTTGAACCAGGTGGTCAGCAAGAAAAACAGCAGCGCGCCGATGCCCAACGGCAACCATCCACCCTGCGCGACCTTGAGTAGGTTGGCACCGAAGAAACCGAGGTCGATGATCATGAACACGCCGATGATGCCGGCCACCAGCAGGCGGTTCCATTTCCAGACGTTGATCATCACGACACCGGCCAGCATGGTGGTGACCACCATGGTGGTGGTAACCGCGATGCCGTAGGCGGCGGCCAGGTTGTCGGAGGACTTGAAGCCGATCACGATGCAAAGGATCACGAACAAGAGAAGCCAGTTCACCACAGGCACGTAGATCTGCCCGATCGCCAGGTCCGAGGTGTGCAGCACCTTCATGCGCGGCACGTAGCCGAGCTGGATGGCCTGGCTAGTCAGCGAATAGGTTCCTGAGATTACCGCCTGCGAGGCGATCACGGTGGCCACGGTCGACAGTACCACCAACGGCAGGAGCGCCCATTCTGGTGCGAGCAGGAAGAACGGGTTCTCGATCGCTTTCGGGTTCTGCATCAGCAGCGCGCCCTGGCCGAAGTAGTTCAGCACCAGCGAGGGCATCACCAGCACGTAGGCGGCCATCCGGATCGGGCGCATGCCGAAATGGCCCATGTCTACGTAGAGCGCCTCGGCACCGGTCAGGACCAGCACCACCGAGCCGAGCACCACATAGGCCTGCAGCACGTGGGCCGACATGAAGGAGAAGGCGTGGTAGGGATTGATCGCCGCGATCACCATCGGCATGCGCGCGATGTGATAGATGCCGAGCACGGTCAGCGTCAGGAACCAGATTACCATGATTGGGCCAAACAGCTTGCCGACCATCGCGGTGCCATGGCGCTGGATCCAGAACAGTGCGATCAGGATCACCACCGTGATCGGCAGCACCATATGGCTCAGTTGTGGCGTCGCGATCTCGAGGCCCTCGACGGCCGACATCACCGAGATGGCCGGCGCGATCACCGCGTCGCCGTAGAACATACAGGCCCCGAAGATACCTAGTGCCATAAGAATTTTGGTGGCATGTCTGCGCGGTTCAAGCGAGCGTAGCGCCAGGGCCATCAGCGCCAGCACACCACCCTCGCCGTTGTTGTCAGCGCGCATCACGAATAGCACGTACTTGAAGCCGACCACCAGTATGATGGCCCAGAACAGCAAAGAGATCACCCCAAGGACCGAGGCTTGCGTCAACGGGATCCCGTGGGCCGGGCTGAACGCCTCCTTCAGCGAATAAAGCGGGCTGGTGCCGATATCGCCGAACACTACACCGATCGCCGCAACGGTGAGAGCCTGCAAGGAGGAAGGGCGCATGTTCGAATGGTTCGTGTCGGTCATGGAAGCGTAACGTTCCGTTTTGGGGTCGGAAAAACGAGCGCTATTCTAGACTGACCGAGTAACAATGCTACCTAGCGGTGTTGCTATGATGCGATGCGCGTCACTCAGGCTATGATGCGATGCGCATCGTTCAGTTTAGCATGTGTCCCGTTTAGACGGAAAGTGCGCCGGCAGCCTGGCGCCGCCGCCGCGCGTAAAATGAACGGTGCCCATGGATGCCGATGTGACGCGCAGCGAGCTCGATTTATGCAACAACGCCTTTTCGATCAATAACTTCTTAATTTCTCAAAGAAAATGTACAAGGACATACGCAAGAAATATGAGCCGAAGGCACGCTACAGTGTCAGGAACTGGGCAGCCTATAATAAGGGCCATATTAATAGAAGGAACGTGACGATATGGATAGATGCAACCGTTTTTGCCAGAATCCTCAACGCCCTGCCAAGCAGGACTTACGCCGCTACGTCGCGCGCGCTGCTACGCGCCCGCTCACGCCTGATCCTCTGGTTTTCCGCCGGCTATGCCGCCTTGTTGGTGGGGGGCTTCACCGGTTTCGTTAGTCCTGCCGACGCGCAGACCGCCAAGCTGCAGGTAGTGGCCGCCGAGAATTTTTACGGCGACGTAATTAAGCAGATCGGCGGTGCCAATGTGGCGGTGACTAGTATTCTCACCAATCCGGACCAAGATCCACACCTGTTTGAGGCAAGTCCAAAGACGGCGCGCGCGCTACAGCACGCCAACCTGGTTGTCTATAACGGTGCCGACTACGATCCCTGGATGGCCAAGCTGCTGGCAGTCTCGAAGAACGCCACGCGCAAGACCATCGTAGTGGCCGACCTAGTCGGCAAGAAGCCCGGCGACAACCCGCATCTCTGGTACAATCCGATTACTATGCCGGCAGCGGCGCTGGCGATCAGCGCGGCCCTGGGTACCGCCGATCCGTCGCACAAGGCGGACTACGACGCGAATCTGGACAGCTTCCTGGCCTCGCTCAAATCTATCGACGCCAAGGTTGCTGCGCTGCGCGCGCAGAATAGGGGCGTACCAGTGACGGCCACCGAGCCGGTGTTCGGCTACATGTCGGATGCGATCGGCCTGGAGATGCACAACTTACACTTCCAGCTAGCGACCATGAATGACACGGAGGCGAGCGCGTCTGATATCGCCGCCTTCGAGAAGGACCTGCGCAAACACCAGGTGAAGGCGCTGCTCTACAACAGCCAGGCTGAGGAGCCGATGACCAGGCGCATGCTAAAGATCGCGAAGGACGCCTCGGTGCCGATCGTCAGCGTCACAGAGACACAACCGGTCGGCAAGACCTTCCAGCAGTGGATGCTCACGCAGCTCGATGCGCTCGGTGCTGCGCTGGACCTGTAGCGGATTCGGTTGTTCAGATACGCTTTTTTATCAAGCCACGACAATCAAGAGGTTGGACTGATGTGCTTCGAGGAGTAATTTGAAGCCCAGTTTTTCGAGACGTTATTCCTGATTGTATCGATCCTGGAACGCAGCGACGGCAGTACAAACCTCATGAAGTTCTTCGCCCCAAGCGGCAAGACATCAAACCTTAGAAGGGCGGTTTCAAGAGTGCAGTGCAACACACCGCTGGTTATTCAGCCAGCCATTCGTGATTTTGATTGATCCGAAATTCGTGATCAATAACTGGGGAACGTGACGATATGGATAGATGAAGCCGTCCTTTCCAGGATACCCGACGCCATACCCACACACGTGGTCGCCCGTGTCTATACGGCAATACGCTGATTCATGCATTACTTGGCGTGAAGTCCGTCTATCGACGGACGTTGCGCGCTCTGCAAGGTTTCACCTAAACTCTGCCCGATCTGGCCTTCCCGGGCTTGCTGGTGCCGAATTACACCACGCTCGGCGTTGTTGCATAAATCGAGCGTGAGGACGTAATGGAACGAATTACAGACCTCGCTCGTCCGCAATCCGTTCGTATTGCCTGAAATTATTGCCAGTCGATGCCATTGCGTCCTCGCGCTCAACGCGAATACGGGTCAAGTGCATGCCGTGCTGATGACACATCAGCATGTGGCTGACGATGACGCTCTGGCCAAGTTGCTCGAACAGATTCCACGCGACGAACAAATCGATATCTTCAGCGAAGATGGTGCCTACGACACCAAGTCATGCCATGCGGCCATTGCTGCACGTAGTGCTATTCCTGCGATTCCGCCACGCGAGGGTGTCGCTCATTGGCTAGCGGATATGCCCGGTGTGGCGTGGGCGTAATGGCGCGGTTGATGCAATTGCCCGTGACGGTCATCGAGAATGGAGGCAAGACAGTGGCTACCACCGGCGATCGCTTGCCAAGAATACGATGTATTGGTTCAAGACCCTCACCGGAAACTGTCTCTTGGCGCGTTACATCGCCTCGCAGGCGACCTCCGGCGCCTGCGAGTCCGCGTCATCAGCCACATGGCGTCCCTTGCTCTTCTGAAATTTGTTCGTATTGCCTGAAATCATGCCCGTCGATGCCATTGCGTCCTCACGCTCGCTTTATGCAACAACGCCCCACCCAGGTATGACAGCACAGAAAAATTCGTTGACTTCCTCACAAGTGGACTTCCATGCACGGCACCAGACGGTCGATGCGTCCAAGCCGATTCAAAAGGTGTTCCAGCAGTGGCTCGACGCATGGCTCCGCTTCGCGGAGCCTCTGCGCGCTACGGTCGGTCAGGCTGTGCAAGCGCATTTGGCTTCTTCCTTTCCCTTTCCGTTTGCTATGCCCAAGCTGCTCGAGTGCCCATCGGCGGGCGGTGCACCGTATGCAAGTCAATTTGGTAATTCGTTCGGCGCGGCCTTTCCCAGAAGCGCGGCCCTGCCGCTCACCTCGTTGCCGCCGGCTCGTCTGCAGCAGCTTCAGGCCGACTATGCGCGAGAGAGTGCCGAACTATTCCGCAAAGCTACAGCCTTGCAACTCGAAGCCCCTGACCTGAAGGACCGGCGCTTCAGTGCCGAGGCCTGGAAGGCCTCGCCAACACACGCCTTCACGGCCGCCTGGTACCTGCTCAATGCGCGCTACCTGCAGGCGCTCGGGGAGATGGTCGAGACCGATACCAAGACGCGTGAGCGGATTCTTTTCGCGGTGCAGCAGTGGACCGCGGCGCTGTCGCCAAGCAACTTCCTGGCGCTTAATCCAGATGCACAGAAGAGCGTGCTCGACACGCAGGGTGCCTGCCTGCAGCAGGGTATGATGAACTTGCTTAGAGACCTTCAACGCGGCAAGATTTCGCAGACCGACGAATCGCAATTTATGGTTGGAAAAAACCTCGCGAACACGCCAGGCGCAGTGGTGTTTGAGAACGACCTAATCCAACTGATCCAGTATCAGCCAGTCACGGCGACCGTCTACGAACGGCCTTTGCTAATCGTGCCGCCCTGCATTAACAAGTTCTACATCCTTGACTTGCAGCCCGAGAATTCTCTGGTCGCACATACGCTGGCTAGCGGCCACCAAGTCTACCTGGTGTCGTGGCGTAATGCCGATGCGTCGATCGCAGCCAAGAGCTGGGACGACTACATGTACGAGGGCGTGTTGTCCGCAATCGAAACGGTCCAGCAGATCAGCGGTCGCGAGCAGATCAACACGCTCGGCTTCTGCGTAGGCGGCACCATGCTAGCCACCGCGCTCGCGGTGCTGGCCGCGCGCGGCACACACTCGGTCGCTTCGATGACACTGCTCACAGCGATGCTCGACTTCACTGATACCGGCGTGCTCGCCGTATTCATCGACGAGTCGCACGTGCAGATGCGGGAGCAGTCGATCGGCGGAAAGCACGGCGCGAAGCCAGGCCTGATGTACGGTATTGAGTTCGCCAATACTTTTTCATTCCTGCGGCCCAACGATCTGTTCTGGAACTACGTAGTCGACAACTACCTCAAGGGCCACACCCCGGCACCGTTAGACCTGTTGTACTGGAACAGCGATTCGACCAATCTGCCGGGCCCGATGTACGCCTGGTACCTACGCCATACTTACCTCGAGAACAAGCTACGCGAGCCCGGCACACTCACTGTGTGCGGCGAGCCGATCAATCTCACGCGCATCGACGTGCCGACCTTCATCTACGGCTCACGCGACGATCACATCGTGCCCTGGCAGAGTGCCTATGCCTCGACCTCGCTACTGACCGGGCCGCTTCGCTTCGTGCTCGGCACCTCGGGCCATATCGCGGGCGTGATCAATCCGCCGGCCAAGAACAAGCGCAGCTACTGGAGCTTCGACGCGCCCGAAGCCAAGGGACTTCCGGAGCATGCGCAGGACTGGTTCGATGCAGCGACCGAGCACCCGGGCAGCTGGTGGCCAGAATGGGTCGACTGGCTCGATCAATACGGCGGGCGCAAAACCAAGCCGCGCGCCTCGCTGGGTTCTGCGCGCTTCCCGGTGATCGAGCCGGCACCTGGGCGTTACGTCTTGGAAAGGAATTGAAGCAGGGGCGTTGTTGCATAAATCGAGCGAGAGCCGGTAACGGTTTACGCGCAACGGTCGGGTCCAGCCTCCTGTTATCAAGCCAGATTCCAGAGTAACTGCCTAATTTTTACAACAAAATGCGCAAAGACCTACACAAGATAGGTAAGACGAAGGCACACTACCATGTCAAGAATTGGGCGGCCTATAAATGCAGGCCTGATCAACCGGGGGAACGTGACGATATGGATAGATGAAGCCGTCTTTGCCAGAATACCCGACGCCATACCCACGCGTAGTCGCCCACGTCTATACGGTGATACGCTGATTCAGGTATTACTTGGCGTGAAGACCGTCTATCGACTGACGTTGCGCGCCCTGCAAGGTTTCACCCAAAGTCTGCGCGATCTGGCCTTCCCGAGCTTTCCGGTGCCGAATTACACCACGCTCTGTCGCCGGGAAAAACGCTTGATGTCGAACTGCCGATCCTTCGTGACAATGAACCGATCTATCTGGTTGTCGATAGCACCTGTCTGAAGGTCTATGGCGAAGGTGAATGGAATGTGCGCCAGCACGGCTACTCGAAGCGGCGCACATGGCGTAAAGTCCATTTCG